>DATMOQ010000240.1:0-3280 GCA_035568195.1 Gemmatimonadales bacterium | reverse complement strand
CATCTCGTCGGCTCGGCCGTGGTGCGTGAAGTAGCCGTCGGCGTCGCGGGACACGAGATCCCCGCAGACCACCCAGTCCCCGCGAAACGTGCGCAGCGATTTCTCCTGCTGCTGCCAGTAGCCCAGCGCCTGCGAGCCGCCCCGCACCCACAGCAGTCCCACGTCGCCCGCGGGAACTTCGGCGCCCCCGTCGTCCGCGACCTTCACCTCGAAGCCGGGCACCACCTGCCCCAGAGTACCCGGCCGCACGGCGCCCACGCGGTTGGTGAGGAAGATGTGCCACATCTCGGCCGTGCCCAGACCGTCGAGCAGCTCCACGTGGAAGGCGTTCTTCCACCGGTGATAGAGCTCGACCGGCAGGGCCTCCCCCGCGGAGGTCGCAAAACGGAGACTCGACAGGTCCTGCCGCGGCGCATCGGGGTGGCTCACCATCCGGTTGACCATGGTCGGGACGTTCACGAGCACGGTGGGTCGATGGCGCGCGATCCGCGCGAACAGCGCTTCGGGGGTCGCCGGCTCCTCGAAGAGAATGGCCCGCGCGCCCACGGCGAACGGAAAGAAGAGGTTGGCCCCCATGGCGTATCCGAAGAACAGCTTCGGCACCGACAGCGTGACGTCGTCCGCGCGGTAACCGAGCACGCCCTTCGCGTAGCACTCCGTCGTGTTCGCGTACGAGCGATGGGCCTGGAGCACGGCCTTGGGCAGCCCCGTGGTGCCGCCCGAGAAGAGCCAGATCGCCGCGTCGTCGCGGTGCGTGGGAAAGGCCTCGATCACCGCGGGCGCCGCGGTCAGCCGGCGCTGGGTCTCCGGCGCGTCCACCCGAATCACGGATTTCAAGTAGCGCGCGCCCGCCGCACGCTCGACGAACGCCTGGGACGCAGGGCCCGCGACCAGCGCCGCCGTGGCCCGCGTGTAGTCGTAGAAGTACGAGATCTGCTCCGGTGAGAGCTGCGGGTTGACCATCACCACCACGGCGCCAATCTTGAGGATGCCGAAGAGCGCGCCCACAAACGCCGGGCCGTCCGGAAGCGCGATGATCACCCGTTGCTCGGGATCGACCCCGGCGTCGCGCAGGAGGTGCGCGAACCGGCTCGCCAGTTGGTCCACCTCCGCGTACGAGCTGGTTCCCTGATCCGTCAGCAGCGCCGGCCGGGCACCCAACCCCTCGGCGAGGCGCGCCGTGAGAAAATAGTCGGCGATGTTGAACCGTTCGGGAGGGTTGAAAACCATATGAAGGAAGGAATCTGGTGCCGGTTCGCAGCTTGAGCGAGTTGTGCTGGACGGACGTCCGGGCCCTGGACCGCGCCCGCGTGGTCGCCATCCTGCCCCTCGGAGCCATCGAGGCCCACGGCCCGCACCTCCCCGTCGGGACGGACGTCATCATCGCGGAAGTGATGGCCCGGGCGGGCGCGGAGCGGCTGGCGGCGCGGGGGCTGGTGCCGCTCCTGCTCCCGGCGCTGCCTTACGCGCCCGCCCCCTACGCCGCCGATTTCGCGGGCACCATCTCCATCGACCCGCAGGCGGTGACCGCCACCATTCAAACCATCGCTACCAGCCTGTCCCGGCACGGCATCCGGTGCCTGGCACTCGCGAACGCGCATTTCGACCCCGCGCAGGTGCGCGCAATCCGGGACGCCACCCACGGCGGGGACGCTACCGTGATCTTCCCCGATCTCACCCGGCGGGCCCTGGCGCAACGCCTCACGCCGGAGTTCCAGAGCGGCGCGTGTCACGCCGGGCGCTATGAGACGTCGATCGTGATGGCCGCGCGCCCCGAGCTCGTTCGCGAAACGGTGCGCTCGGCACTTCCGGCCAACGATCGGTCGCTCACCGCCGCCCGGACGGCCGGCCAGACGACCTTTGCGGCCGCCGGCGGCCCGGACGCCTACTTCGGGGCGCCCGCGGACGCCTCCGCCGCGGAGGGACAGACCACCATCGCGCTGCTGGGGGATATCCTGGCCGAAGCGGTGCTCGAGGTGATGCAATGAGTCTCGCGGGACGGCGTGCCGTCATCACCGGAGGCGGGCGCGGGATCGGCGCCGCCGTAGCCCGCGTGCTCGCAGACGCCGGCGTGGGCGTGCTGATCACGGCCCGCTCCCGGACCGAGGTGGAGGCACTGGCGAACGAGCTGCGGGCCCAGGGCCACCGCGCCAGCGCGACCACCACGGACGTCACCCGCCCCGACAGCGTCCAGGCCCTGGCGCGCTCGGCCGTCGAGGCGCTCGGGGAGGTCGACATCCTGATCAACAATGCCGGATCGTCCTCATCGGCCCCGCTCAAACGGACCACGCTCGAAGAGTGGAACCGGCTGCTCGCCGTGAACGCGACGAGTACGTTTCTCTGTACCCAGGCGTTCCTGCCCGGGATGCTGGAACGGAAATGGGGCCGGGTCGTGAACGTGGCCTCGATCGCGGGGCTCTTCGGCGCGAAATACATCTCCGCCTACAGCGCGGCCAAGCACGCAGTGGTGGGCTTCACCACGTCCGTGGCCGCGGAAGTCGCGGGAACGGGCGTGACCATCAACGCCATCTGTCCCGGATACGTGGACACCCCGATGACCGATCACTCGCTGGAGCGGATCATGCAGACCACACAGAAGTCGCGTGCGGAAGCGCTCGCGGCGGTGCTGGAGCATTCCGGCCAGCGCCGACTGATTACGCCCGAGGAGGTCGCCCGGGCCGTGCTCGCCGCCTGTGCCGGCTCCGAAAATGGCGCGACGGTCGTCCTCGACGGCAAGGGGGCCACGTGAGCTTCGACATCATCAACCCCGATCCACCGGGTCGACCCCGGGGCTGGAACAACGGGATGCTCGCCCCGGCCGGCGGTCGGGTCCTGTTCGTCGCGGGCCAGACGGCCCCCGGCGCCGGCGGGCTGGTCGCCCAATGGGCCGCCGCCTTGAGCCAGGTGCTGGCGATCGTCAGCGCCGCCGGCGGCGCGCCGGGCGACATCGGCCGCATGACCGTCTATGTCACCAGCAAGGCCGACTACGTGGCGAATCTGGAGTCGCTGGGGGAGGTCCATCGGACGGCCATGGGCCGGCACTACCCGGCGATGTCACTGGTCGAGGTGTCGGCCCTCGTCGACGACAAGGCGGTGGTCGAGATCGAAGCCACCGCGGTGATCTCCTGATGGCGATCATTCCCAAGTCCTTCCTTTATGAGCACAACCACGCCGATGGCGTGGCCGTGATCACCCTCAACCGGCCTGAGCGGCTCAACGCCCTCACGTTCCAGGTCTATGAAGAGCTGCGGGACGTGTTCCGGGCCCTGGACTCGGAGGC
>DATMOQ010000239.1:0-18638 GCA_035568195.1 Gemmatimonadales bacterium | reverse complement strand
GCGAGATTGATCTGCCCCAGCAGCAGATGGACCTGGGCGTCGTGGGCGTGCAGCGTCACCGCCTGCTCCGCGAGCGCCCGGGCCTTTTCCAGGTCGCGGACCTTGAGCGCCGCCTCCGCCTCGGCCAGGAGCTCGGCCACCGCCGTGGTCGCCCGGGCGCCGATGGTCGGCGCGCGCTCCCCCAGGGCGATGACGCCGGCGCTTTCGAGACCGAAGAGGGTCTTGGCGACGTCGAACTCCGAGCGCCCCAGCTCCGCGGCCACTCCGCGGACGTCCCGCTCGCCGTCGATGAGCGCCAGCACCTCCCACTCGGGCGGCAGGAGGTCCAGGTCTCCCTGGTGCCCCTCCGTCGCCGGGGAAAAGCTCGCCACCACGCCCACGTGGGGAACGCGCTTCTCGATGCGGGACCATTCGTCGATGCGCCGCGCGCCTTCCATCAGCAGCGCTTCGGTGGGGATCCGAACCGACGCTTCGGCCGGCAGCTCGGCGTCGGTGCCTTCGCTGAAGGAGAAGTAGCCCTCCTGCCAGCTCATCACCTCGAAGACCACTTCCTCCACCTGGAAGCGCACCTGCCGTTGGAGCTCCCGGCCCGTGATGGCGCCCATCTCCACCAGGATCTCGCCGACGCGCCGATGGTCACCGCCCCGCTGCTGGCGGTCGCGCGCCCGCTCGAGGTCGGATTCCGTGATCTTGCCGGTCCGGATCAGCAGGGCGCCGAGGGGATGAGGGTTGCTCTGGATCTGCGCGAAGACGATGGCGCCGTTCTCGAAAAACACGGTGCCCGAATTATGGCGCAGCTCGGACGTGACGCGCAGCGCCCCGGTCTTCCGGCTCAGGTCGAGCAGCTGGAAGACATCGTGGATGCCGAGCTCCTTGAGCGGTCCCTCGATGGGCATGGGTTAGGCCGCGTCCGAGGCGAAAATCGTCTGGAGATCCGCTGCCGTGCGGGCGTGCATCTTGGCCCGCGCCGCGTAGCTGCCGCCGGCGTCGAGCTTGATGACCTTGTCCCAGGCCCGCACCGCTTCGGGGTACCGGTGCCTTCGCGCGAGCGTCACGCCGAGATGGAAGAGGGCCCCCACGTGCTCAGGGTCGAACTTGAGCACCCGCCGGAAGGCCTCGGCCGAGGCGTCGAGACGCCGGTCGTCGAGGAGCGCGCGGCCCAGGAGCAGCAGGGCGTCGAGGTCGTACGGGTCCTGCTCGAGCAGCTCGGCGAGCCGGGCCACCGCCACCCGGGCCCGCCCGCTCTTCCGGAGGAGCTCCGCGAGCGCGAGGTTGGCCTCGTGGAAGGTGGGCAGGGCCTCCAGCGCGTTTTCATACGCGCGCTGGGCTTCGCTCCACTCTTCTTTTTCTTCGTGCAGCCGCCCCAGGTCGAGCCAGACCTGCACGTAGCCCCGGTCCAGCTCGAGGGCGGTACGGAAGGCCGCGACACCGCCGGCCCGGTCCCCCACTTTCAGCAGCACGTCGCCCTGCAGCTTGTGGAGGTCGGCGCGGCCGGGGGCGCGGGCCTGCGCCTCCTGCAACGCGGTGAGCGCGCCGGCGGCGTCCCCGGCGCCCGCCCGCGCCTTGGCCACGGCCACGAGGGCGTCCACGTCGCCGGGCGCGCGGGTGAGCCATTCTTCGGCCAGGGGCGCCGCCTCCTCCATCCGCCCCATCGCCACCAGCGCCTGCACTTCACCGGCGCGCGCGTCGACCCGGTCGGCGTCCTTCGCCCGGGCTTCGCGGAACCGCTCCAGGGCCTCGCCGTAGAGGCCGCGTTTGGCGTAGCTGCTGCCGATCAGGACGGCCGCCTCCAGCTGGTCGGCTCCGCGCGATACGGCGCGGATGGCCTCGGCAGCCGCGAGATCGTGCAGTCCCTTGCTCACGTAGTCGCGCGCGAGAGCCAGGGCGTCGTCCTTGGGCCTGCCGGGGGTGGCCGGCGCGGGCGGCGGCTGGGCGGGCTCCAGCTCCTGGAAGATGTTGTCGAGGAGCCGCTGATCGAAGCTGAAG
Source organism: Gemmatimonadales bacterium (assembly GCA_035568195.1). Taxonomy (GTDB): domain Bacteria; phylum Gemmatimonadota; class Gemmatimonadetes; order Gemmatimonadales; family GWC2-71-9; genus 40CM-2-70-7. The sequence continues at coordinate 16,652 of DATMOQ010000239.1, read as the reverse complement.
TCCGCGCCCAGGGTTTCGGTGCTGATGTCCGCGGAAATCTCCGGCGCGACGCCGATGGTGCCCTTCTCGTACTGCAGGTCGATGGCCAGCTGGAACTTCTGCGACACGTAGTAGGGATCCAGCTCGAGGGCGCGCTTGGTGGCACGGAGCGCGCCGTCGAAGTCGCTCAAGTTCGAGAGGGCGAACGACAGGTTGTAGTGGGCGCCCGCGTGGTCCGCATCCGCTTCCACGGCGCGCGCGAACGCGTTGCGCGCGTCCGCATAGCGCTTGAGCTCGAGCAGCACCAGCCCCACGCCGTTCCAGGCGGCGGCTGACTTAGGCTGCTCCGCCAGCACGGTGCGATAGGCCTCGAGCGAGAGCTGGAAGCGCCGCAGGTGGAAGAGCAGCAGCGCGAGGTTGAGCCGGGCGACGTGGAAGTCGCCCTGGACCCGCAGCGCTGACCGGAACGATTCGATGGCTTCGTCCGTGGCGCCTTTGTGCCCGAGCACCACGCCGGCGTTGTTCCAGGCGATGACATAGCGCCCGTCCACTTCGATGGCCTGCCGGTACGCCACGAGGGCGTCGTCGGTCCGGCCCGCCTGGTGCAGGACCACCCCGCGCTCGTTCCAGAGCTTGGGGGACTGCGGGATCTCCTGGAGCAGCGTGTCGTAGAGCTCGAGCGCGGCCGCCAGGTCCCGCCGGAGCAGATGCACCTCGGCCATGGCCTGCAGCGTGATGCGCCGGTCCTCGCCGCGGTCCAGCGCCAGCCGGTATTCGCGCAACGCTTCGGCGTAGTAGCCCTTCTGCCGGAAGGCGAGTCCCAGGTTGTAGTGGGCCAGCTCGGCCCCTTCCACCACGTCGGTCTCGGGCAGGTCGCGGAGCCGGAGCTGCTGGCTTTTCCGCTCGGCGTTGTACCGCTCGAGGGACAGGTTCGCCTGCGCCCGCGCGAGCGGCGGGTTCAGCTCGATGGCGCGCTTGGACGCGGTCCGGGCGTCCTGATGCCGGCCCATGTCGCCCAGGACGAAGGCCATCAGGTAGTGCGCGTTGGCGTTGTCCGGATTCAGCTCCACCGCGCGGCTCAGCGCCGTGAGCGCCGAGTCGTTGAGGCCGCGGTTGTAGTAGACCTCGCCCAGGTAGAACTGGACCACGGAGGACGTGGGCTCGAGCTCCTGGGCCTTGAGGAGCCACTCGGTGGCCACGTCGAACCGGCCGCGGGCCTTCTCCGCCTGCCCCAGCTGGAGCATGGCGGCCGTGTCCTGGGCGTGGTGCGCCAGGAGCTGCTCGAACTCGCCCACCGCCGCGTCGTACACGCCCAGGATGTGGTACGCGCGTCCCAGCTCCCAGCGGGCGTCCCGGTCGTCCGGCGCGGCCCGCAGGCGCTCGCGGAGCTGCGCCACCAGCTGATCGTAGTACCCGGTGTTGTGGTAGGCGATTTCCAGGTTGCGCTGGGCCACCTGCATCTTGGCGTCGAGCTCGAGGGCGCGGGTGAACTCGGCGATGGCCTCCCGCACCATGGCTTTCTGGTAATACAAAACGCCGAGGTTGTTGTGCGCCCCGGCGTCCGAGGGATCGATCCGGCGAGCGAAGGACCGGAGGACGGCGAGGTCGCGTTCGGAGAGCGCCGGCGCCGCCACGGGTCAGGTCACGCGGATGGCGTCGAAGATCGCCTTGAGCGACGCCAGGTCGGGCAGGAGCAGGAAATGGCCCCGCAGGCCGTCCACGTCGTCGAAGCGGAACTCCGTCTCCACGCAGAAGACGAAGTCGCGGTCGTGGCCGAAGTTCAGGTAGGTGGTGGTCAGGACGGCGGCCGACAGGTCCACCACCAGCGATGGGACCGACGGCAGGAGCAGCATCCCCATGAAGTCGGAGAGCGCGTTCATGTAGGCGCCCGACAGGATGTTCCCCGCTTCCTTCAGGGCGGACTGTTCGAGCTGGTCGAACCCGATGGTGGTGCCCTCCGGCCGGCGGAGCAGCATGTCGCAGAGGCGCCGCGCGGTCTCCTCGGGGAAGAGCAGCAGAGTCCGCCCGGTGAGATCTCCCAGCATGTGCATGAGGACCGCGGCGACGACGTCCTGCGGATGGCCCAGGAGGTTGGGGACGTCTTCGAGCCGCGTGATGTTGATCTGCGGCACCGAGATCATGATCCGCCGGTTGGTGAGCTGCGACAGGGCCGTCGCGGCGTGGCCGGCGCCGATGTTGGCCACCTCCCGCAAGGCGTCGATCTGCAGCGTCTTCAAGTCGCGGACGTCGTCCATGATCTCTCCCCCGCCTACAGCAGTCCGCCGGCGTCCAGGATCAACGCCGGAATCCCGTCGCCCATGATGGTCGCGCCGCTGAACACGGGCAGGGTGCCCCGCGGCGCTTCGAAGGCTTTCACCACGATCTCCTGCTGGCCCAGCATCCCGTCCACCACCACGCCGGTCCGGCGCTCGCCCATCTCCAGGACGATCACCGGCCGCCGGGGCGGCGGCGCGTCGCCCGGCACGTTCAACAGCTCGCGCAGATGCACCAGCGGCACCACGCGGTCGCGCAGGACCATCGCTTCCCGGCCCTCGACGGTGGTGGTCGGCACCGAGCCGAACTCCACCGTTTCCGATACGTAGGTGAGCGGCAGCGCGTAGCGCTCCGAGCCCACTGCCGCGATCAGGGCGCGCACGATCGCCAGGGTCACCGGCATCCGGAGCACGAAGGTCGTGCCCTTCCCGATCTCCGTGTGCACCTCGACGGTGCCCCCGAGCGCGCGGATCCGGTTCATCACCACGTCGATGCCCACCCCGCGCCCCGACACGTTGGTGACCGCGGCGGCGGTGGAGAACCCGGGCCGGGCGATCACGCGCAGGAGCTGATCGTCGGTCAACGACTCGAGATGCGCGTCGACCAGCCCCTCGCGCTTCGCCTTCTCGAGAATCTTCCGCCGATCGATGCCCCGTCCGTCGTCGGCGATCGAGATCGCGACGCTGGCGCGCTCGCGCACCGCCGCGAGCACCACTTCGCCTTCGTCGCGCTTCCCGGCCTTCCGGCGCTCCCCGGGCGTCTCGATGCCGTGGTCTACGGCGTTCCGGAGCAGATGCAGCAGCGGATCGCCCAGCTCGTCCAGAATCGCACGGTCGAGCTCGATCTCCTTTCCCTCCACCCGGAACGCCACGTGGCGTTCGAGCTGCCGGGCGATGTCCCGCACCACGCGCGGGAACCGGTCGAACACCTGCCACACCGGCGTCATCCGCGCCTGCACGATCTCGTTCTGGAGATCGGACGAGAGCCGCGAAATCTGCAGCGCCACGTCGTCGAGCTCCGCATCGCGCCGATCGCCCGCCAGCTGGTTGAGCCGCCCTCGCGACGTGGTCAGCTCGCCGATCAGATCCATGAGCACGTCCAGCCGGCGCAGATCGACCCGGATGTGCCGGGCGCGCCCGCCTTCGGTGCCGGTCTCGAGCCGCGGCCCTTCGACCTCGGCCTCGCTCACCAACACCCGCTCCACGTCCCCCGCGGTGCGGATCGCCTTCTCGATCACGTCGACGGCGGCGTCCCCGTCCAGGCGGAACGACAGCCGGCCATCGAAGTCCTCCGCTTCGAACGCCGCCTGCGACGGCGTCACCGCGCTGACCGCTCCCAGCGCTTCCGCCCGCTTCAGCACCAGCAGGGCGCGCCCGGCCTTCAGCGCCGCGTCCGCGCGCAGGGTCACCTGCACCAGCCGTCCCGGCGCCGCGGCGGCGATCTCGGCCAGCGGCGCCGGCGTGTGCCGGGGCGCCGCGGGTGCGGCTGGTTCCGTCCCCGGGCCCGGCGCCCGGGCCGGCGCCGGAGCCGCGGGGGCGAGCTTCGCCGCGGCGCGGTCGAGCTCCGCCAGCAGCCCGCGCGTGTCGACCTCGCGCTCCTGACCCGTCACCGCGAGGCCCACCGCGCGCTCGAGCGCGTCGGTGGAGCGGAACAGGAGCTGTAGTACGTCGTCCCCCGGACGCACCGCCCCGCGCCGGAGCGCGTCGAGGAGGTTCTCCATCCGGTGGGCCAGCTCCGCCACCACGCTGTACCCCATCGTGGCGGCCATTCCCTTGATGGTGTGGACCGCGCGGAAGAGGCCGGTGACGGGCTCCGGAGCGCCCGGCGCGCGCTCCCACTGCAGCAGCAACTGGTTGCAGGCGCTCAAGTGTTCCCGGCTTTCGGCCAGGAACAGCTCGGCGTACTGCGACAGATCCATGGCCTACCCGAGGACCCGCTGGACGGCCTCGAGCACCCGGGAGGGTTGGAACGGTTTGACGACGAAATCCTTGGCGCCGGCTTGAATCGCCTCCACCACGAGCGCCTGCTGCCCCATGGCGCTGCACATCAGGATCTTGGCGTCGGGATCGCCCTTCACGATCTCCCGGACCGCGTCGATGCCGCCCATGTCGGGCATCACGATGTCCATGGTGACCAGGTCGGGCTTGAGCTGTTTGTACTTCTCCACCGCCTGAGCGCCGGTCTCGGCCTCACCCACGACCTCGAACCCCGCCTGCGCGAGAATGTCGCTGATCATCGTCCGCATGAAGATGGCGTCGTCGCAGACGAGAACCGTGTGACTCACACGACCTCCCTAGGAAGACAGAATGGGACCGAGCAACCGGTCGGTGTCGAGGACGACGAACGCCTGGGTCCCGCGTCGGCCGACGGCGCGGACGATGGTGGGGTCGAGACCCGGGAGCGATTGGCGCTGCTCCAGGGACCCTCCCGGCACGGCCAGCAGGTCCACCACCTCGTCGACGGTGAGACCCATCAGTCGCCGGCCCCCATCCACCTCGAGGAGCACCGTGGTGCCGCTCCCCGGCTCCGGCGCGGCCTGGCCCAACGCCCGCCACCCGTCGACCACCGTCACCAGCGACCCCCGAACATTCACCATCCCCGCGACCTCCGGGGGGGCCCCCGGAATCCGGGTCACGGAAAGACGCGGCAAAATCTCCCGGACGGTTTCGACTTCGGCCGCGCAGGAGAGCGTTCCCACCCGGAAAACCAGCAGCCGAACGACCGCCGAATCAATCATCTGATGTGAAGAAGCCAAGATACTGCAAGGGGTTGCGTTGAGCAAGCAAATTCGCATCGCCACTCGTTTCCGCGAGCGCCGCGCGCAAATCGTCGGGCCATTCCGATTGTACCACCACGGGCACGCCCGAAATCGGATGCTGGAACGACAGCAGGGCGGCATGCAAGAGCTGCCGCGGCGCGAGGCCGTCGAGGCGCTCGGCGGCCCGCCGCAAGGACGGCGTCACGCGGCGCGATCCACCGAACGAATACTCGCGATCCCCCACCACCGGATGCCCCACGTGGCCCAGATGCACCCGGATCTGATGTGTGCGCCCCGTCTCCAACCGGATCCGGAGCAGCTCGGCGAGCTCGAAGCGCGCGATCACCCGCGCGTGGGTCTTGGCGTGCCGGCCCCCCGCGGCGACCGTCATCCGCTTCCGATCGTTCGGATTGCGGCCGATCGGCGCTTCGATCGCGAGCGGACTCTTCGCGAGGTGGCCCCAGGTGACCGCCGCGTAGACGCGCCGCACTTCGCGCCGCTCGATGGCGCCCGCCAGACGCCGGTGCGCCAGGTCGGTCTTCGCGAGCAAGAGCAGCCCGGACGTGTCGCGGTCCAGCCGGTGCACGATCCCGGGCCTCCCTTCTCCGCCGCCACCTTCGGACAGATCCATCCCGCGGCCGACCAGCACGTTCACCAGTGTGTCGTCCCAGTGGCCGGGACCGGGATGGACCACCAGTCCGGCGGGCTTGTCGAGCACCGCCAGATCGTCGTCTTCGTACGCGAACTTCAGATCGGCGTGTGCGGGCGCGTAGGTGCGGACCGGCGTCTCGGGCGGGAACTCGATGGAGACTTCGGCGCCCCGTTCCAGCAGGGCCGAGGCCCGCAACGCCTTGCCGGCGGACGCGACGCGTTTGTCGGCCACGAGACGGGCGGCCTGGGTGCGGGAGAGGGCCAACTGATCGGCGAGGAAGCGGTCGAGCCGCTCCGTCACCGGGACGACGATGGAGAACGAGACCGTCACGCCGGTCACGGCGTGGCGGCGCCGGCCTCCTTCGCGGGTTCGGGGGGAGGCGGGGGCGCGTGCGGCGCCGAGCGGCCCTCGAGCCACAGCGAGAGGGCCAGGGCGATGGCGCCGACGGTGATCGCCGAGTCGGCGACGTTGAACGTCGGGAACCGGTGCGGGCCGATGCCGACCTCGATGAAATCCACCACCCCCTGCGCCGACCGGATCCGGTCGATCAGGTTGCCGGCCGCGCCGCCGCAGACCAGCGCGAGCGCGAGCAGCCGCAGCCGGTCTCCGTCCTTGGTGGCGCGCACCATGGCGCCCAGCACCACCAGGGCCACGCAGGCGAGCGCGAGGAAAATCCAGCGGGACGCGGGTCCGAGGGAGATGCCGAAGGCGGCTCCTTCGTTGTACACGAGGCGGAGCACGGCGTAGTCCCCCACGAGGGGATGCGGGCGCGCGGACAGGCTCGTCACCGCGACCATCTTGCTGATCAGGTCGCCGGTGATCACGCCCAGCGTGGTGGTCCAGAACAGCCGGCGATCAGCGCCGTTTGCCATCTTCTTCCTTCGCCTTGCACTTGATGCAGAGCCGCGCGTGGGGGAGCGCGTCAAGACGGTCGAATCCGATGTCCTCGCCGCACTGCTCGCAGCGTCCGAACTTCTCCGGCGTGCGGTAGAGCCGCCGCAGGGCCTCGTTGACGTGCCAGAGGTAGCGCCCTTCCTGCGACGCGAAGAGGAAGGCCTTCTCCCGCTCCATGGCGTCGGTGCCCTGATCCGCCATGTGGAACGAGTAACTCGACAGGTCCCCGTTCGACGCCTGCAGGCTCGAGTTGAAGGACTCGTCGTAGTGGCCGAGCTCCTTCATCACCCGGGCCCGCTCCTCGAGGAGGCGCTTTTCCAGGTGAGCGAGCTGCTTCTTGTTGAGACCCTTGCCCTTCGCGCTGGCCTTCGTCGGCATTATCGGTTGCCCTTTCGTGCGTCATGGCGTCGCACGGCGAGAGTCACCGTGCGTCCGTCGATCTCGACATCCTTGCTCAAGTCCGGCTCCGGAAGCGGGCCGAACACGGTCTTTCGCGCCAGCGTCTCGCCGGCGATGAAGTCCTGGAAGGCTTCGCAGGCGCGGACCACCTCCGCGTCTCCGGCGATGCCCAGCTCGATCCGGGTCGTGTATTCATACCCCGCATCTTTCCGGAGTCGCTGCACCCGGTTCACCACTTCGCGCGCCACGCCTTCCTGTTCCAGATCCGGCGTGAGGTGCGGATCGAGCGCCACCACATACGGGCCGTCGGACTGCACCAGCCAGTCGCTCGCGACTTCGCGGGTGATGGTCACGTCCCCGGGCGCGATGTCCCACGCTTCCGCGCGCACCGTCTCACCCCGCTCGAGCGCCTGCAGCTGCTCCTGCGACAGCCCTCCGATCGCCTCCACCACCTGCGGCGTGTCCTTCGCAAATCGTTTGCCGAGCGTGCGGAAGTTCCCCTTCCCCTTCAGACTCACCAGGTCGTGATCCGATTCGACCACTTCCACGCTCTTTACGTTGACTTCCGAGGCCAGGATATCTAACAGGTCTGCCAAGGCTGGGCCCTTGGCGGTGGCCGGAACGGCCACCTGCAAGCGCGCCAGGGGCTGGCGGACGTTCAGCCCCTTCGCCTGCCGGCCGGCATGGGCCAGCGAGGCCAGGCGACGCACGGCCGTCATGGCGTCCATCAGCGCCTGATCCCGGCGCCCGCGATCAACCGGAAACGGCGCCAGGTGCACCGAGGTTCCAGTCAGCGCCCGGTGCAGCCAGTCGGACAGGAACGGGGCCGCGGGCGCCAGAAGCCGGGCGGCGCTCGTCAGGGCTTCGTGAATCGCCTCGAGCGCCAGCGGGTCGGTGGCACGGTCGGGGGCCCAGAACCGGGGCCGATTCCGGCGCACGTACCAGCGGGACAGGTCCTCGGTGACGAAATCGAGAATGGCCCGTACCCCGGCCGTGACGTCGAATCCGGCCCAGGCCTGCCGTACCTCCGCCACCACCTCGTCGAGCCGGGCCAACAGCCACCGGTCCACGAGCGGGCGCTTCTCGTACGGCACCGCCTGGTCCTCCGCCGGCGGCGCCCAATCCTCCGCGTACCGGGCGAAGAAGTCGTACGTCGAGCGCAGGGTGTTGAGGAACCCCCCGGCCAGCTCGGGGATCTGCTTCGCGTCGAACCGCTTGGGGAGCCACACCTGGCTCTGCCCGAGCAGGTAGAGCCGGATGGCGTCGGCGCCGTACTGCTCGATGGCCGACCAGGGGTTCACGACATTGCCGCGGCTCTTCGACATCTTCTGGCCCTGCGCGTCCAGCACCAGCTCGTTCACGATCACGTGCTTGAACGCGGGCGCGTCGAAGGCGCCGGCGGCGATGGCGAGCAGCGAATAGAACCACCCGCGGGTCTGATCCACGCCCTCGCAGATGTAATCCGCGGGAAAGTGCGCCTGGAAGTCCGCGGCGTGCTCGAAGGGATAATGCCACTGCGCGTATGGCATCGCCCCCGAGTCGAACCAGGCGTCGATCACTTCGGAGACGCGCCGCATGGTCCCGCCGCAGATGGCGCACGTCCAGGTGTACGCGTCGATGTAGGGCTTGTGGGGATCGAAGTCGGCCGGCAGGTCCTTGCCCCAGCGGGACGCGAGGTCGCCGTAGCCGCCGATCACGTCGCGGTGCTCGGGGGTCCGGTCGCACTCCCAGACATTGAGGGGCGTGCCCCAGTAGCGGTCCCGCGACAGGGCCCAGTCGACGTTGTTCTCCAGCCACCCGCCGAACCGCCCGCTCCCCACCTCGGCCGGATGCCAGTCCACCTGCGCGTTCAGCTCGATCATCCGCGCCTTGAACGCGGTGGTCCGGATGAACCACGAGGTCTTGGCGTAATAGATGAGGGCCGAATCGCAGCGCCAGCAGAACGGGTACGCGTGCGTGATGGGCTTGGTGTCGAGCCAGCGGCCATCCTTCTTCAGGCGCTCGATCACCAGGCGGTTGGTCTCCTTGTCGGTGACCAGCTTGCCTTCGATCTCGGGCCAGCGGGTGCCCTGGAAGGTTCCGTCGGCGGCCACCGGATTGACGAACGCCAGGGAGTATTGCTGCGCGATGGCGTAGTCGTCGGCGCCGAACGCGGGCGCCATGTGCACCAGCCCCGATCCTTCGTCAGCCGACACGAATCCGCCGCCGACCACCACGCCCCGCTGTCCTTCCTGCGGCAGCGGCACCACCTCGAGCGGGCGCGAGTAACGCAGCCCGATCAGGTCGCGGCCGAGGAACCCTTTGACGCGGGTGCCCGCGGTGAGCGGTTTTCCGGCGACGTGAATGGTGCCGGCGAGGGCGGAGGCGGCGATGTAGCGGACGCCCTCCAGCTCGTACTCCCCGTACTCCAGGTCGGGATGCACCGCCACCGCCACGTTGGCGAGCAGCGTCCACGGCGTCGTCGTCCAGATCACCAGCTGCCGGCTGGGTTCCTTCTCGAGCGGGAAGGACACGTAGACCGAGTTGGTCTGCACGTTCTCGTACCCCTGCGCCAGCTCGTGGGACGACAGCGCCGTGCCGCAGCGGGGACAGTACGGGAGCACCTTGTACCCGCGGTACAGCAGCGCCTTGTCGTACAGACGCCGCAGGAGCCACCAGACCGTCTCGATGTAGTCGTTCGAGTACGTGACGTAGGGGTGCTCGTAGTCGAGCCAGTAGCCGATCCGGTCCGAGAGCGACTCCCAGTCCGTCTTGTACGTGAAGACGTTGTCCTGGCAGAGCTTGTTGAAGGCCTCGACGCCGAAGGCCTCGATGGCCTTCTTGCCGTTGATCTGCAGCTGCTTCTCGACCTCGATCTCCACCGGCAGACCGTGCGTGTCCCACCCCGCGATGCGGGTGACGCTCTTGCCCTGCATCGACTGAAAGCGGCAGATCAGATCTTTGATGGTGCGGGCAAAGACGTGGTGGATCCCGGGGCGGCCGTTGGCGGTGGGCGGACCCTCGTAGAACACGAACGGCGGCCCATAGCGCGCGCTTTCCTGCACCCGGGGAAAGAGGCGCTCGTGCTTCCACGTCGCGAGGAGCTGTTTCTCCAGCGCGTCCGCGGTGAGGTCGGAGGGAAGCTGCGGGTACGGCATCAGGCGCTCTGCGGGTTCAGCCAGCCGCTCACCCGTCCTGCCGTTCGAGCGCCCGGAGCTCGGCGGCCTGCCGCTCCAGGAGCGCCCGGAATCCGGCGAGGTATCCCTGGAACTGCCGCTGCACTTCGGCCACACGGTCGCGCAGCTCCGCCTCGCTCTTCCGGGCGTCGTCCACGATCGTGCGGGCCTCGGCCTGCGCCTCGCGGTTGATCACCTGCGCCTCGCGCTCCGCCGTCTCCCGGGTCTCGGCGCGGAGCTGCTGCGCCGCCACCAGCGCCTCGTTCATCGCCTTTTCGCGCTCGCGGAACACGCGGAGCTGCTCGGTGAGCGCCGACACCCGCTCCTCGAGCACCGAGCGTTCGCGGATCACCCGCTCCAGCTCGTCGGCCACCCGCATCCGGAAGTCCTCGACGCCGAGCGGGTCGTAGCCGCGCAGGGTGCGCCGGAACTCCTGCTTCCGGACGTCGAGCGGGGTGAGATGAAACGCTTCGGGAGACTGGGGCGCGTCGGTCACGTCGTCCTCGCTCCGAAGAGGGCGGTACCCAAGCGGATCACCGTGGCTCCCTCTTCCACCGCTGTAGCGAAGTCGCCGGACATCCCCATTGAGAGGGTCTGCAGCCATATGCCGTCCTCCTTCATTCGATCGCGAAGCTCCCGGAGTGCCCGGAAGGTCCGCCGTTGAATCGCCTGGTCATCCGTCAAGGGCGCCATCGTCATCAACCCCTCCAGCGCGAGCCCCCCGAGCTTCGCAATCCTTCGCGCCAGGGCCGGCACCTCCGCCGGCGCACACCCGCTCTTCTGCGACTCCCCCGCCACGTTCACCTGCATCAGTACGGTTACCCGGGTCCCGATCGCTGACGCCCGCCGGTCCAGCTCCTCGGCCAGCTCCGCACCGTCCACCGACTGCACCGATGCGAACTTCCCCGGGACCAGCTTCGCCTTGTTCCGCTGCAGGTGGCCGATCAGGTGCCATACCGCCCCGCGCGTCTCCGCATGCGCCATCTTTTCGACGGCTTCCTGCACCCGATTCTCGCCCACGTCCTTCAATCCGACGTCAAGCGCGGCCCGCACCGCCTCCGGGCCGAACCCCTTCGTGACGGCGAGCACCGTCACCGGGTGCGTCCAGCCGCCCGCCTCCTGCCGGCGGGCGATCTCGGCCTGTACATGGCGCAGCCGTTCGTCCAGGCCGGGGAAAATCATAGCCGCGGAAAGTACAGGTTTGGGAGGGGTGAAACAATGCGGATTCCTAGACGGCCGGACGGCTAGACGGTTAGAGGCTTCCCTAGGCGTCCAACCGTCTACCCGTCTACCCGTCTACGTGTCGATCGCGGACATCCGGGTCGAAAGGCGCTCGGTCCCCTCGATCTTGGTCGTCGCCCCCGACAAGAGGTCGCGGACCTGATCCGGAGTGAGGGGTCGGTGGAGGATGCCGTGACTCGCCACCGAAATGGTGGACGTCTCTTCGGACACGACCAGGACGGTCGCGTCGCTCTCCTCCGACAGCCCCAGCGCCGCGCGATGACGCGTGCCGAGCGACTTGTCCGCCACCTTGAACTGCGTGAGCGGCAGGACGCACCCCGCGCCGATGATCTGATCGCCGCGGATGAGCACCGCGCCGTCGTGGAGCGGCGAGTACGGCGTGAAGATGGTGGTGAGCAGGTCCGCCGACACCTTGGCTTCCATCGGCACGCCCGAGGAGATGAACTCCTCGAGTCCGATGTCTCCTTCGACGGCGATGATCGCCCCGGTGCCCGCGCGGGACAGCCGGCCCAGGGCCTCCGCGATCTCCTCGGCCACCGATTGCCGGTCCCCGCGCGCGAACGCGCGCATGAAGCGGGACTGGCCGAGCTTGGCGAGCGCGTTCCGGAGCTCGGGCTGGAAGACCACGACCGCGGCGAAGGGCGCGACCGCGAACACGACGCGCAGGATTTCACTGATCATCGTCAGCTGCGCCACCGTCGCGCCGGCGTACACCAGGGAGACGATCACGAGACCCACGACGATCTGCATCGCGCGGGTACCCACGAGGAACAGCAGGAAGCGATAGATGACGAACGCGACGACGAGGATCTCGAACGCGTCGGGCCAGAGCTTGGGCAGCAGGAACTTGTAAGCGTCGAAATTCACGCGCCCCCCCCGGGGCTCACGGCAGCCGCAAGTTTCAGGGCTTCGACGGCGAGCGCGGCGTCATGCACGCGGAAGATCCGGGCTCCACGCTCCCAGGCCAGCGCGCAGGCGACCGCAGTGACGCGGTCGCGGTCTTCCACCGGACGCCCGGTGACGGCGCCGAGGAAGCGCTTGCGCGAAGGCCCGACGACTACAGGATAGCCGACGCCGCCGATCGTGGCCAGTTCGTCGAGGAGCCGGAGGTTCTGGTCCGCGTCCTTGGCAAAGCCGAGCCCCGGGTCCACAGCGATGTGATCGGCCTGAACCCCGGCATCCAGCGCCCGGTCGGTCACCTGACGGAGCTCCGCGGCCACCTCGGCCGCGACGTGGCCGTACCGCGCCAGGGAATCCATCGTGTCCGGAGTCCCGCGCATGTGCATCAGGACCAGCCCGGCGCCCCGTTCCGCCGCCAGGGGGCCCAGGGTGCGATCGAAGGACAGGCCGGAGACGTCGTTGACGATCGCCGCACCGGCGTCCAGCGCGGCCCGGGCCACCCCGGCCTTCCGGGTGTCGACCGATACGATCCCGAGCTTCTGCCGCACCAGCTCCGTGATCACGGGGACCACTCGCGAGATCTCGTCCTTTGGCGCCACTGCCCCGGCACCGGGCCGCGTCGATTCCCCGCCGACGTCGAGTATGGTGGCGCCGTCGGCCGCGAGCTGTTCCGCGTGGGCCACCGCGCGCTCGACGGTCGCGTGCTCTCCGCCGTCCGAAAACGAGTCCGGCGTGACGTTGACGATCCCCATCACCACGGGGCGGTCGAGGGCGATCTCGCCGCCGGCCACCGTCCAGCATCGCTTCGGGTCGGCGTAGGTCACCAGGAAGCGGGCGATTTCGGGGGTGAGCGGCGCGAGATCGGCGGGCGCGCGGTCGGGGCGCGCGAGCACCGCCAGCCGGCTGGCCGCCGTCGAGATCAGCGCCCATCCCTCGCCGGTGAGGACGTCGGCGCCGGCGCGCGCGCCCCAGTGGACCAGCGCTTCACGCGCCGGCTCCGTGATGTCTTCGATGAGGAGGGTGAGGGACTGGACGCCGGTGGCGGCGAACCAGGCGGGCTGGCTCTCCCACCCGCGGGCCGCGAGCGCCGCGCGCACGGCCTGAGGCGTGTGCGCGGCGAGCGCGGTGAGCTTCACGCCCCGGCGGGCTCGGGAGGCGGCGACCCCAGGAGTGGCCCGCGGGCCGCCACCGGTGTCCGGGAAGGAGTCACCGGCGCCGGCGCGCCGGGCGTCGACGGCGGGGCCTGCGGCGGCAGGGTCTGACCGGCCACCACCATGTCCACCTCGACGCGGTCGAGGGTCTCCCGCTCCACCAGCGCCGCCGCGATGCGATCGAGCTGATCCCGGTGCTCGGTGAGAATGGTGCGGGCCCGCTCGAAGGCGTTCCCGAGGATCACCTTCAGCTCCTGATCGACCAGCTCCGCGGTCTTGTTCGACACCTCGTGGCGCTGCATGACCTCGCGGCCCAGGAAGATCTCGGACTCACGGTCCCCGACGGCGATGGGGCCGACCACGTCGCTCATCCCGAAGTGCGTGATCATCCGTCGCGCCAGGTCCGTCGCCTGCTGAATGTCCTGCGCCGCGCCCGTGGTGATCTTGTCGGCGCCGAACACCAGCTCCTCCGCCACGCGGCCGCCGTACGCGGTGGCCAGGCGGGAGAGGATGTACTGCTTGGTGTAGTTGTGCCGGTCTTCCTCGGGGAGCCAGTGCGTCACGCCCAGGGCCCGGCCGCGCGGGATGATGGTCACCTTGTGGAGCGGGTCGCTGCCCGGCACGTAGAGACTCACCAGCGCGTGTCCGGCTTCGTGGTAGGCCGTGAGCTTCCGCTCTTCGTCCGTCACCACCATGGATCTCCGCTCGAGGCCCAGCATCACTTTGTCCTTGGCGTCCTCGAGATCGGGATTCTCCACCTGCTGCTTGTTCCGCCGCGCGGCAAGCAGCGCCGCTTCGTTCACCACGTTGGACAGCTCGGCGCCCGAGAGACCCGGGGTGCCGCGCGCGATGCGCTCGAGATCGACGTTGGGCTGCAGGGGGATCTTCCGCGTGTGGACGCGCAGGATCTGCTCCCGCCCCTTCACGTCCGGCATGTCGACCACGATCTGGCGGTCGAACCGGCCGGGCCGGAGCAGCGCGGGATCGAGTATATCGGGCCGGTTGGTGGCGGCGAGCAGGATCACGCCGTCGTTCGACTCGAAGCCGTCCATCTCGACCAGGAGCTGGTTCAGCGTCTGCTCCCGCTCGTCGTGCCCGCCGCCCAGGCCGGCGCCGCGGTGGCGCCCGACGGCGTCGATTTCGTCGATGAAGATGATGCAGGGCGCGTGCGCTTTCCCCTGTTCGAAGAGATCGCGGACGCGCGAGGCGCCCACGCCGACGAACATTTCGACGAAGTCCGAGCCGGACATCGAGAAGAAGGGACGACCCGCTTCACCCGCCACGGCCTTGGCGAGCAGGGTCTTTCCCGTTCCCGGCGGTCCCACGAGCAGCGCGCCCTTGGGCAGGCGGCCCCCGAGGCGCTGAAAGCGCTGCGGGTCCTTCAGGAAGTCGATGATCTCTTCGAGCTCCTGCTTCGCCTCGTCGCACCCCGCCACGTCGGCGAAGGTGACCTTCGGCGTGTCGCCGGCCAGCAGCTTGGCCTTGGACTTCCCGAACGCAAACGCGCGATTGCCGCCCTGCTGCATCTGCCGGATGAGATAGATCATCACCGCGGCAAAGAGGAGGAGCGGCCACAGGTTCAGAAGGATCACGCCGAAGGACTGCTTGGGCTCCTTGGCGGTGACGTCGACGTTCTTGGACCGCAGCGAGGCGATCCACTCGCTGGTGGCGTCGAAGGGGAGCAGCGACGTGAAGTGCTCCACGTCGTGGCCCTTGAAGTTGATGTTGTGGCGGAAATCGCCCTTCACTTCCTGCTTGTCCGTGATCTCGACCGTGGCGACGTTCTGCTGGTCGAGCTGGGCCGCGAAATCCGAATAGCTGATATCCGCCGTGTCCTGCTTCTTATTGGCCGCAAACTGGACCAACGCCACCGCTCCCACGAGCAGCAGCGCCCAGAACGAAAACGTCCGGAAGGTCCGGCTCCAGCTGAATTCCCGCTGAGGCGGGGGCAAACGCGTGGCCATTTACCGCAAGCTCGCTATATAAGGAAGGTGCCGGAAATTCTCCGCGTGATCCAATCCATACCCCACAATGAACTCCTTCGGACAGTCGAACCCCAGGAACCGGACCTCGCGCGCCAGATCCACCGCGATGTGCTTGTGCAGCAGGGCGCAAATCTCCAGGCTCTTGGGCTTCCGGGCCGCCAGCACCGACAGGAGCCGGTTCAGGGTCTTCCCGGTGTCGACGATGTCCTCCACCAACAGTATGTGCTTCCCGTCCAGCTTTGTTTCAGGATCATACAGCAGCCGGACGGCCCCGCTTGAAGCCGTGTCGGCGCCGTAGCTGGCCGCCACCAGGAAATCGACCTGCAGGGGCCGGTCGATCGTCCGGACCAGGTCCCCCAGGAAAATGAACGAACCCTTGAGGAGGCCCAGCACCAGCAGCTCCCCGTCCGGGTACGCCGCCGTGATCTCCTGCCCCAGCTCCGCCACCCGGTTCGCGATCGTCTCCTGATCGAAGACGATCCGCCCCAGCTCCCGCCCGCCGGTCTGCTTAGGCCTGGTCGTACTCGGTAACATCGAGCCGCACCGCCGGGGTTCCGGGTGGCGGGACCCGGGCCTCACCGCGACAGATGCCCGGGACCCAGACAATGGTTTCACCGTGCGCCAGCAGCGGATACCCGGCGCGTGCCGCGCGCGGGACCCGTGCTTCCATCAACAGACGCCGCACCTCACGGCGCCCCACCCCTCCCAGAGGAGCCATCCGGTCCCCGGCTTGCGGAGCCCGGATGGTCAAGCCGTCCTCGGAGTCGGCCACCCAGGTGGTCCACCCCGCGCGATCGATCCGCGCCGGCGCCTGCTCGTTTCGCCACTCCAGCACGTACTCGCCGAACACCGCGGTCCCGGCTTCCTGAATGCTGATGGGCTCCCGGGGTGCGTCGGGCAACCGCCCCACACTCAGGCGGTCGAACACCGCCTCTCCCACCCAGCCCCCGCCCAGCTCCACCCGCCGGCCCGACTGCCGCCTGGCAAGCTCATGCAGGCGGTGTGCGTGCCGGGGGCCGAGGGGGATACCCACCCGGTGGGCCAAGGCACGGAGAATCGCGACGGCTACGGGTGCATCATACCCAGCGAGGGGGAGCCGAGCAACGCTGAAGGAGTCTGTCGTGGAGCGAAGATCAAGCTCGGGAAGGAGTTCGGGGAGCGCGTCCCACGCCTTCGCGTCGCGCGCGGCGTGCCGGCCGAGGGTGAGCAGGTCGGCTCGCACCTTCCCGCCCAACCGGCTCTCAATAAGAGGAAGGAGCGCGG
>DATMOQ010000238.1:0-4098 GCA_035568195.1 Gemmatimonadales bacterium | reverse complement strand
GAAGATTGGCCACATTGGCGCAGGCGATGAGCAGCACCAGGCCCACGGCGCCGAGGAGCAACAGGAGCCCCGACCGCACGTTGCGCGTGCCGTCTTCCGCGAGCGACGTCACCTTGAGATCCCAGTCCGGCGCATAGCTGGCCGTGAACTGGGTCCGCAGCTGCACCGCCAGCGTATGCATGTCCGCCTGCGCCTTCTCGATCGAGACCCCCGGGGCCAGGCGTGCGATGAAGGGCAGGAACTCGTTCGTACGGCGGTTGTCCGCCAGGTCCTCGGGCTTGAACCACACCGGCGCGTAGACGTCGGTCCGGCCGGCAAAGAAGTCCTTGAAGGCCGCCGGCATCACACCGACGATCTGGTAGCTCTCATTGTTGAGGAGGATCGACTTGCCGATGGCATCGCGTCCGCCGCCGAACTTCCGTTGCCAGAAGCCCCAGGTGAGCACCGCGACGTGGTCCTTCCCGGCCTGGGCTTCGTCCGGCTGGAGGGCCCGGCCCGCCGCGGGGACCACGCCGAGGAGCGGGAAGAACTGTCCGCTCACCTTCGCCACCGTGATCCGCTCCGGGTCGCCCGACCCGGTGAGGTTCATGCCCTGAAAGTTCTCGACGGCCGCGGCGGAGAAGAGATCGGTGCGGGCGCTGTAGTCGCGGAAGCCGGGGACCGAGACCGGAGCCCGGAGATTGTTCAGCGACGGATAGAAGTGGTTGACGGTGACCAGCTCGCCGGGATTGCGGTAGGGCAGGGGCGCCAACAAGACGCCGTTCACGACCGAGAAGATCGCCGCGTTGGCGCCGATCCCGAGGCCCAGGGTGAGGACGGCCACGATGGTGAAGCCCGGTGCGTGGCGCAGGGAGCGGACGGCGTACCGCAGGTCGGCCAGCAACGTTTCCATTGGGACTCCCTTACTTGGAGATCCAGCCGTCCTTCAGTTGGACGATCCTGTTCCCATAGGCCGCGTTCGATTCCGAGTGGGTCACCTGGATGATCGTGGTCCCGCCCGCGTTGAGCTGCTTGAACAGCTCCATGATTTCGCGGCCCTGCTCGGAATGGAGGTTGCCCGTCGGCTCGTCCGCCAGGAGAATCTGCGGCTTGTGGATCACCGCCCGCGCCACTGCCACCAGCTGCTGCTGGCCGCCGGAGAGCTGGCGGGGATAGAGATCCTTCTTGGCCACCATGCCGAAGCGGTCGAGCGTGTCGGCCACGATGGCCTGCCGCTCCGACTTCTTGATGTCCCGGTACGACAGCGGAATGTCGAGATTCTCGGCCACGGTCAGGTCGTCGAGCAGGTGGTACTGCTGAAAGACGAAGCCGACGTACTTCTTGTGGAGGGCCACCCGGTCCTTCGGTTTCATCCGGTGCACTTGCTGATCGAACAGCTGGTACTCCCCGGTCCAGGACCCGTCGAGCATCCCGAGGATCGCGAGCAACGTGGACTTGCCGGCGCCCGACGGCCCCATGACGGTGATGAACTCACCCCCGTGGATGTCCATCGTGATCTGGCGGAGCACGAAGGATTGCGCGCCGCCCGCCGGGTAGCTCTTCTCGATGTTGCGAAGCTGAATCACGTCGCTACGCCTTCATCCCCTGCGCGTGCTCCTCGAGCACCCGACCGTCGAACAGCTCGATGGTACGGTCCGCGTGCCGGGCATACCGGGGATCGTGCGTGACCATGCAGATGGTGGCGCCGCCCTTGTGGAGCTCCTGCAGCAGCTCCATCACCGATTCACCGTTCGAGCTGTCGAGGTTTCCGGTAGGCTCGTCGGCCAGAAGGATGGCGGGGTCGCCGGCCACGGCGCGGGCCACGGCCACGCGCTGCTGCTGGCCGCCGGAGAGCTGGGCCGGATAGTGCTTCATCCGGTGGGACATCCCGACCTTCTCGAGCGCCTGCTGGACCCGCTGCTTCCGGTCCGACGCCGACATCCCGCGATAGGTGAGCGGGAGCTCGACGTTCTCGTACACGGTCAGGTCGCCGATGAGGTTGAAGGCCTGGAAGATGAACCCGATCTGCCGGTTCCTCACCCGCGCCCGGTCCGCCGCGGAGAGATTCGCCACCGGGCGGCCGTCGAGCACGTACTGGCCGTCGGATGGCGTATCGAGCAAGCCGAGTATGGACAGGAGGGTGGTCTTGCCGCACCCGGAGGGCCCCGAGATGGCGACGTACTCGCCCTTCTTGACGTCGAGATGGACGTCCGCGAGGGCATGGGTCTCCACCTCGTCGGTGTAGAAGACCTTCTTGATGCCCTGCAGTTGAATCAGCGAACTGCCATTTCCCGCCATGGTAGGACTCCCGTGTTGGGCCATCAGCCATCAGCCGTCAGTAGGCTGATCGCCGATGGCTGACCGCTGACAGCTACCGTTTGATTCGCACCTTGTCGACGTTATCCCACTGCGACATGTCCGACAGAATCACTGAATCGCGCACCGCCAGACCGCGGATGACTTCGATGGTGCTCACCGAGTTCCGGCCCACCTGTACCTGCACCCGGGTGGCGGTCTTCCCGTCCTCCGAGATCTTGAACATTCCGATGGTGCTGTTGGGCTGCCCGTAGGCGGGACGCCCCGTATAGAGCACATTGGCCAGCCGCTCGATCACGATCGTCCCGTCCACCGACAGATCGGGCCGCATGCCCGGCGCGGTCCCGTCGAGGGCCACGTCCACGGCCACGGTGCCGTTGATCGCGTTGGGATCCGAGCGCACCACGTGTCCCGGGATGATGCCGTTCCGGGTGTCGATGGACGCGTTCTGGCCGATGGCCACGTCCTTGGCCTGCGTCTCGGGGATCTGCAGCACCGCCTTGAGCTTCGACGGCTGTACCACCTTGGCGAGCTGCGTGCCGGCCGTGACGTACTGGCCGAGCTGCAGCGTCAGATCCGAGACGACGCCGGAGTCCGGGGCCCGGACCTCGAGGGAGCGGACCACGTTCTGCTGGAAGTCGGCGATGGCGCGGAGCCGATCGACCTGGGACTGCTGGACCGCCAGCTGGGAATCCACCGTCTCGGTCATCAGCACCAGACGCTGCTGCTCGATGTCGAGGCGCGTGGAGTCTTCCTTCGCGATGTCCCGGCGTGATGCCACTTCGAACTGGGACAACAGATGAAGAGCGGCCAGGCTGTCGGCTTCGCTGACGTCGCGCTGGGCCTTCGAATACGCCGTGCGCATCGTGGCGAGCGTTCCGGCCTGCGCGAGACGCTGGGTCTCGAGCGTGGTGCGCAGGCTCACCAGCTGTGCCCGCGCCGCCGTCAATTGCTCCTCGGCCTGCAGGGCCTGGATTTGCACATCCGGATTGGAGAGCAGGAGCAGGACGTCGCCCGGCTTGACGTGCTGGGACGGCTGGGCCAGCACCTTATCCACGCGCCCGGCCGACAGGGCCGTGATGAAGCGGATGTGCTCGGGCACGAGCGTGCCGGGACCACGGAGGTCGCGGACCATCGGACCCTGGCGCACCGAGTCCACCCAGAGCGTTCCGCGGTCCACCGGAGGCGCGGCCGGACTGAGGCTCGAAATGATGAGCGTCAACACGATCAGCACGCCGATCCCGATGCCGCCCTGGATCAGCCGCTTACGGTTTTTGACGGGTGCGCGAGGGATATCCATGGCCATGGCAATCCTCTAAGAGGCAGGGCCCGTGCCAGGAGCGGGGTCATCTAATCCGTTGCAGGGCGGATGGTTAACGTGAGCGCTGCGACGCCGAAACATGGGTGACCGTTCGGAGGCGGGATTCCCGGTCCCAATTCCGGACGCTTTCGAAAACCGGCCGGTCCCTAAATTAACCGGGGGTGTCCCCGGTCACGGCATCGAAGGGCGTCCCTCGGCACACTATCAACCCCTGCGCACATGAAGAGGCTTATCGTGGAATCACCTTCTCCCTCGAACGAACCAGCCGGCTCGGCCGGCCGGCGCCCGTGGCAGGCTCCGGAGCTGACGGAGCTGCCCAAGCTCACCGACCTGACGCTGATCTCGGGGATTCCGGGCGGCGGCGGCAGCGGCGGCAGTACCGTTTTCTAGACCTCCATCGTGCTGCTCGGCTTCGCCCTCACCCAGCACTGCAATCTCCGGTGCCCGCACTGTATCCGTGACGACGTCTCCACGGTGCAGGC
>DATMOQ010000237.1:0-6681 GCA_035568195.1 Gemmatimonadales bacterium | reverse complement strand
CGTGGTCTTACCGGCACCATTCGGGCCGACCAGTCCCAGCACCTCACCGGGCCCGACCGAGAACGAGAGATCTTCGACCGCCACCAGCCGGTCGTACAGGTGAGTGAGACCCCGGATGTCGAGCATGGGCCAACAATCTAGGCGGGGCAGGGACTTGCGGGGGCCGGGAGATAGTTTATATATTAACAGTCAACATGTTAACAATAGCTGACGGGCAGTGGCGTGAGTGATCGGTCCGAGCTGGCGCTGCAGCTGACTGACGCGGTAACCGCGGCCCAGTCTGCCGTGGAGCGCGCCGGGGATCGCGCGTTCCGCACCTACGGGCTCTCCCACCGGGCCCACACGGCCCTCTACGCCGTCGATCAGGGTGGCCCCGACGGGATCAGGCCCCGGGAAGTGGCGGAGGCGCTGGGGATCACCCGGGCGGCCGCGACGACGTTCATGCAACGACTCGAGGCCAAGGGCCTGGTGGAGACGACCCCCGACCAGGACGACGATCGTGGCGTGCGCGTCACCCTCACCCGGCATGGGCTCGAGGTCCTGCTCCGCGTGGGGCAGCTGGAGCGACGACTGTCCGCCCGCATCATCGAAGGAATGCCCGCCACCGCCATCCAGCGGACCATCCACGTGCTTCAGGAATACCGCCGCAGGCTGGAAGGGCGCCAGATAGAGGTGCTCCGGTAGTCGTATGCACGTGTGCGTATGTTTATGCATGCCATATGCACACGTCCCGGCGTTCATTCACCTGAGAAACCGCCTGAAAGGCCTTCCTTCACCTCTCGGTTGAGTAACCACTTACAGACCGGCGTAACGGGGTCGCTTCATCGCTGCCCAGTCATACGACAGCCACGAGTTATCCACAGCTCGGCTATCTGGAAGGAATGTTGAAAACCCAGATCCCAATTCCCCCCTCGACCCTGGTGCGAGCCAAATCGGTGGTCGGCGCCGGCCTTCCGGGCGCCGATTCGGTCTGGTGGCGCGAAGGACGCATCCAGGCCGTCGGCACCTTTGCGGATATCAAGGCCGCGGCGACGGTATCCGGTGGGCCTCCAGCCACGCTCATCGAGCTTCCGGACTGCCTCGTTACTCCCGGCTTCGTGGATGGCCACACCCACTTCGCCGAATGGGCCGTGGGGCGTCAGCGCGTGAACCTGGGCGGCTGCCGGACCCGGGCGGAGGCGGTGGCCCGGGCGGCCAAAGGGGTGGTCACCGAGGGGTGGATCCAGGGGCAGGGATTCGATCCCAACGGGTGGGAGGCGCCGCCCACGCGGGAAGCGCTCGACCAGGTCCTCCCCACCACACCGGCGGCATTCGACTCCCACGACGTCCATGCCCTCTGGGTCAATTCGGCGGCGCTGGCCCGGTGCGGGATCGATCGCAGCACCCGCGACCCGGAGGGGGGGCGAATCGTTCGGGATGCGGCCGGGGAGCCCACCGGCCTGTTGCTGGAGCATGCCGTCCGCCTGGTCCATCGCCACCTCCCCCGGATGAGTCCCGACCACATTCTCGGCGCCGTCCGCGCCGCGCAAAGCGAGGCCCACCAGCTGGGTGTGACGGGCATTCAGAACGTCGAGGGGGCGGACGCGCTCACCGCTTTCCAGAAGCTCGAGGGCGAGGCTGCGCTGCGGCTCCGCGTGCTCGCCCACCTGCCGCTGGACGGCCTCGACGCCGCTCTCCGGGTGGGTCTGCGGAGCGGTTGGGGGTCTCCCTGGCTGGTGACCGGCGGGGTGAAGCTCTTCCTCGACGGGGCCCTGGGGAGCCAGACCGCCTGGATGCTCGAGCCCTATGAAGCCTCCCGGGATCACGGAATCGTGCTCACGGACGAGCCTGCCGCCCGGGAGGCACTGAGCGCCGCCGCCCGGGGCGGGATTGCCGCGACGGTCCACGCCATCGGGGACGCCGCCGTGCGCCGGGCGCTGGATCTCATCGAGATGCTTCCCCGGACGGCCATCCCCCACCGGATCGAGCATTTTCAGCTGGTCCATCCGGCGGACCTGGCGCGGGCCGCGCGGGCCGGGATCATCGCGTCGATGCAACCGGCCCACCTTCTTACCGATATTCCTCTGGTGGACCGGCACTGGGGTGCCCGGGGGGCCGGAGCGTTCGCGTTTCGAACCCTCCTGTCCGCCGGAACCCCGCTCGTGTTCGGCAGCGACGTACCGGTGGAGACGATCGACCCGCGGGACGGCGTGTATGCGGCGCTGGACCGGGTGAGCCGGGACGGAACGCCTGCGGGTGGCTGGCGCGTCAGTGAGCGGCTTTCATTCGATGAGGTGGTGCACGCCTACTCCGCCGCCCCCTGGGCAGCGGCGGGAAGGGCGGGGGCTGGAGGAACGCTGATTCCGGGCCAGGTGGCCGACCTGGTGGTTTGGTCGGCTCCGGCCGTCGCGGCCCGGGCGGGAGACGGGGCGGCCTTTCGGGCCGCGCGGGCAGTGCTAACGGTGGTGGGAGGGGAAACGGTATGGCAGGAGTGACAGGCCCCATAGTCGACCGACGCGGCGGCGCAGGCGGCGTATCTTCCCGGCCGGGAGGTACCGTGATTCGACGTACGAAAATCGTCGCGACTCTGGGGCCGGCCACGCAGACGGACGAAGCCATCGCGCAGCTGCTCGAGGCCGGTGTGAATGTCGTGCGCATCAACGCGTCGCACGGCACGCCCGAGGTGCGGGGCAAGTGGATCAGAGCGGTGCGCCGGATCGCCGACCAGCGGGGGCTGGCGGTCGCGGTGCTGGTCGACCTGCAGGGTCCCCGCATCCGCGTCGGGGAGCTGAAGGCGCCCGTCGAGCTCGTCCCCGGCACCGACGTGGTGTTCGCGCCCGAGGAGGTGGCGAAGGCCGGCGAGATCCCCACGACCTACGACGCGCTCGCCACCGATGCCCGCGTCGGGGCGCGCATCCTGCTGAACGACGGCCTGCTCTCCGTGGAAGTGACCAAAGTTGCGGCGCCCCGGGTCCATGCGCGCGTGGTGGACGGCGGGACTCTGACGTCGCACAAGGGCATGAACCTTCCCGGGCTCCAGGTCAGCGCGCCGGCGCTCACCGACAAGGACCGCGAAGACGTGGCGCACGCGGTGGAGCACGGAGCGGATTTCCTGGCGCTCTCGTTCGTGCGCCGGGCCGACGACCTGGCCGAGCTCCGCCTGCTGGTGCCGTCGGAGATGAAGCTCATCGCCAAGATCGAGAAGGCCACCGCACTGGACGACCTGCCCCGCATTCTCAACGCGTGCGACGCCGTGATGGTGGCGCGCGGCGACCTGGGCGTGGAGCTGCCGTTCGAAGAAGTGCCGCTGGTGCAGAAGCGCCTGATCCGGGACGCGAACGCGGTCGGGAAGCCGGTCATCACGGCGACGCAGATGCTCGAGTCGATGGTGCACGCGCCGCGACCCACCCGCGCCGAGGCGTCGGATGTGGCCAACGCGATTCTGGACGGTACCGACGCGGTGATGCTGTCCGCCGAGACCGCGGCCGGCGAATACCCCATCGAGGCCGTGCGCGCGATGGATCGCATCGTGCGCGAGATGGAGCGGCATCTGCCTCCCCGTCAGGAGCAGCGGATCTCCGCCCGCGAGAACGTGACGGTCGAAGACGCCATCGCGCAGGGCACGTCCGCGGTGGCCCGGATGCTGCACACGCCGCTCATCGTCACACTCACCTCCGGCGGATTCACCGCCCGCAAGGTGGCCGCGATGCGGCCGGCCCCTCCCATTCTCGCGGTCACCACGGTCAAGCACACCTACCGGCAGCTGGCCCTGGTCTGGGGCATCACGCCGGTGCTGGTGGACCGTGTGCCGGGATACGACGCGATGCTCACCGTGGTGCGCGACCTCATCCTCAAGCGCGAATACGCGCGCCCCGGCGACCGGATCGTGATGACCGCCGGCCTGCCCTGGGAGGTGTCGGGTTCCACCAACCTGATCAAGGTCGAGGAAGTCTGAGTGCGGCTCACTCTCCTCGGCACCGGGACCAGTTTCGGGGTCCCGCAGATCGGCTGTCGCTGCCGGACCTGCACCTCCCCTGATCCGCGCGACCGGCGCGGGCGCACGGCCGCCCTGCTCGAAGAGGGTGACCGGCGGCTCTTGATCGACACGCCGCCCGAGCTGCGGCTGCAGCTGGTGGCGGCGGGCGTCGATCGCCTCGATGCCGTGCTGTTCACCCATGCCCACGCCGACCACGTCCACGGCATCGACGACCTGCGGGCGTTCAGCGTCCGCCAGCAGGGCCCGCTCGCGGCGTACGGCTCCCGGGACACGCTCGACGAGCTGGCCCATAGGTTCTCCTACATCTTCGATCCCGACGCGAAGGCTCCGGCCGGCACGTCGAAGCCCGAGCTCACGCCCCGGGTCCTCACGCCGGGTGTGGTCACCGGCATCGCGGGATTCCCCGTCGAGCCGCTGGCCCTTCCGCACGGACGCCAGGAGGTCCTGGCGTACCGGGTCGGTTCGGTGGCCTACCTCACCGACGTGAAGGACGTCCCGGACTGGGCCCGCGAGCGGCTGCGCGGCCTCGAAGTGCTGGTGCTGTCGGCCCTCCTGTCCAAGCCGCACCCGCTCCATCTCTCGATTCCCGAGGCGGTGGCGGTCGCCCAGTCCATCGGGGCCCGCCGGACGTTCTTCACGCATTTGACCCACGAGACACCCCACGCCGAGCTGGCCGCGTCGCTCCCGCCGGGGATCGCGCCGGCGTACGACGGTCTGGTCATCGACGTAGGCGAGTCCTAAATTCAAGGTTTTGGGAGGTTTGCGGATGGTTGACGATGCTCAGGACGTCCTGCGCCGTTTCGCGTCGCCCTCGGTGCGGCGTAGCGACGCCATGGACCAGCTGGTCCGGGACGCGGTGTTCGCGGATCCAGGGACCCGGGATCGGGCCCGCTGGCTGATCTGGGAGATCGGACAGCAGGCCGGTGCCCGTCCCGCGTCGATCCACGAGCTGTACCTGGCGCGCGGGCGCGGGGAGGTTTCCGCGTTCACGACCCCGGCGATCAACGTGCGGATGATGTCGTACGACACCGCGCGGGCCATCTTCCGCGCGGCCGTCCGGATGGATGTCGGCGCGGTGATCTGCGAGATCGCGCGCAGCGAGATCGGCTACACCGAGCAGCGCCCCGCCGAGTACGTCGCCGTCATCACCGCCGCGGCGCTCCGTGAAGGGTTCGACTACCCCGTGTTCATCCAGGGTGACCACGTGCAGGTCAACGCGAAGAAATACGCGTCCGACCCCGCCGCCGAGCTGTCGGCCATCAAAGCGCTGATCGACGAAGAGCTTCACGCGGGTTTCTACAACATCGACGTCGACACCTCGACGCTGGTCGATCTCTCCAAGCATACTCTCGACGAGCAGCAGCTCACGAATTACGAACGCGCCGCGGAGCTCACCCAGTACATCCGGCACCGCGAGCCGAAAGGCGTCACCGTGTCAGTCGGCGCCGAGATCGGGGAAGTGGGCGGCAAGAACTCGGACGTGCACGAGCTCAAAGCTTTCATGGGCGGCTACGAGCGTACCCGGCACCGGCTGGGCGTGCCGCACGGGATCAGCAAGATCTCCGTACAGACCGGCACCAGTCACGGCGGCGTGGTGCTGCCGGACGGCACCATCGCGAAGGTGCAGATCGACCTCGCTGCGCTCAAGGCGCTGTCGCAGGAAGCGCGCTCGGCCTACGGGCTGGGGGGCGCCGTCCAGCATGGCGCGTCCACCCTGCCCCCCGACGCCTTCGGCAATTTCCCGCGGTGCGAAGCGGTCGAGATCCATCTCGCCACGAACTTCCAGACCATGGTGTTCGATCACCCCAAACTGCCGACGGCGCTCCGCGCCGAGGTGAACGCGTGGGTGAAGGCGGAGTGCAAAGACGAGTGGAAGAAGGGCGACACCGAAGAGCAGTTCATCTACAAGAGCCGGAAGAAGGCCATCGGTCCGTTCAAGAAGGCGTTCTGGTCGCTTCCGGCCGACATCCGCGGCGCCATCGGTGCCGATCTCGAGAAGACGTTCTCCTTCCTCTTCGAGCAGCTGAAGGTGGGAAGCACGCGCGCCGCGACGGACCGGTTCGTGAAGCCACCCCTCGATTCGCACGCCGCGCCGAGGGGCTCGGCCGTGGCGGCTCCCGATGATCTCGAGGCCGGCGAGTGAGCGACGAAGAGGGCGGCCGCTCCGGCGTCGGACCGTTCCTGGTGGGGCTCGCGCTCGGCGCCGCGCTCGGGGCGCTCTTCGCCCCGGAGTCGGGATCCAAGATCCGCGCCCGGGTGGGGAAGCGCGCCGGCAAGCTGCGCGAGGACCTGGGTGAGATCGTGGACGAGCTGCGGACGGTGATGGCGACGGAAGAGGCCGACGCGTCTCCCCGGGAGACCCTTCGGCATCGCCTCGCCGCCGCGCGGGCGTCGCGACGCGCGCCGGCGCTGCCGGCGGGCGAGGCGGGAGCAGGGGACACGCCACTCGAGTGAAGGGCGAGGGCGGGTGGCACCAATCGGTCGTGGGCATGGTGCGCCGCACCTTTCAGGCGGCGTTCGAAGACAACGTACCGTTTCTGGCGAGCGGGCTGTCGTTCGATCTCCTGCTCACGGCCATTCCGTTTGCGGCCCTGGCGCTCGCGGTCGTCGGTTATCTGGTGCAGCATCAGGTCACCGCGCATCAGGTCACGGTGCACCAGCTGCTTCAGCGGTTCCTCCCCGGGGGGCCCACGGGCCGGGGCGTG
>DATMOQ010000236.1:0-3392 GCA_035568195.1 Gemmatimonadales bacterium | reverse complement strand
GAAATCCGAGATCTCGGCCAGCCGGTCCGCCATCACCGCCGCCGCCGGGGTCTCGACCATCACGCCGAGCGGGACGCGGTCGGCCGCCGGTATGCCGGCGCGCTTCAGGGCGTGCGCTTCCTCGGCCATCATCTCGCGCGTCGTTTCCACCTCGGCCAGGCGGGTCACGAGAGGAATCATCATATGGATGGGCAGATGCTCGGCGGCCCGCAGGATGGCGCGGATCTGGACCCGGAACATCTCGGGTTGATCGAGACACACCCGGATGGCCCGCCACCCCAGGAAGGGGTTGGCCTCGGGAGGCGCGCGGAACGGCGCCGGGAACTTGTCTCCGCCCAGGTCGTAAGTCCGGATCACGATCGGGTGGCCGGGGAAGGCGTTTCCGACCTTCTTGAAGTACTTGGCCTGCTCGTCCTCGGTGGGCAGCGCCGTGTGCCCGGTGATGAGGAACTCCGTCCGCAGGAGGCCCACCCCCTCGGCGCCGTGCTCCTTCGCCGCCTTGATCTCCTCGGGAAGATCCACGTTACCACGGACGTTGATGTGGACCCCGTCGGTGGTCACGGCCGGCAGCTCCGCGCCCTCCTCGGCCTGCCGCGCGATCTGCTGGCGCCGGGTATCGAGCGCCCGGGCCGCGGCGACCTCGTCCTTGGTCGGGTCGAGAATCACCACGCCGCGGGTCCCGTCCACGATGAGCATCGTGCCGGTCTTGATCCGCTCGAGCGCGCCGGCGAGCCCCATCACCGCCGGCATCCCCATCGAGTGCGCCAGAATGGCGGCGTGCGACGTGCGGGTGCCCTCTTCACTCACCAGGGCGAGCACGCGGTCGCGGCCGAACTGCACCGTTATTCCCGGCCCCAGCTCGTGGGCCACCAGGATCGAGGGCTCCCGAATCCCGCCCGCCACCAGGTCGCCCTTGTGCAGCAGGTGGCGCACCACCTGGATGGTGACGCCGTTCAGATCGGCGAGCCGTTCCTTGAGTCGCGGGCTGGCGGTCGCGGCCCACGCGTCCCGCACCTCGAGCGCCTGATACTCGTACGCCTTTTCCGCCGTGAGGTGGTTCTTGCGGATCAGCTCTTCGACGGCCCCGATGAAGGACTTGTCTTCCAGCATCAGGATCTGGGCGTCGAAAATGCGGGCTTCGTCGGCTCCCGCCTGCACCTCCGCCCGCTTGCGCAGGACGTTGAGGTGACGCTTGACGTCCCGCACGGCCGCCCGGAGCCGCCGGACCTCCTTCTCGACCTGGGTCCGCGAGACGACGCGATGGGGGACTTCCGGCAGCGTGGTCTGCACCGACACCGCCGGACCGATGGCGATGCCGGGAGACACGCCGATGCCGCGCAGGGTGCGATCGCTCATTCCGTAAGGTCCATTTCGTTGAAGCCGGCCGCCACCAGGGCGCAGAGCGCGTCCACGGCGGCCTCGGCGTCGTCTCCATCTGCCGCAATGACGAGGGTCGCGCCGAATTCGGCGGCCAGCATCATCACGCCCATGATGCTCTTGCCGTTCACCGTGACATCCCCGCGCCGCAGCTCGATGGCCGACTTGAACTTGCTCGCGGTTTTCACGAACTCCGCCGCCGGCCGGGCGTGGACGCCCAGCGGGTTCACGACCAGAGCTTCGCGCTCGATCACCGCCACAGGATCCCCGCCACCAGGGCGATGACCACGAGTACGAGCCCCAGCCGCAGTCCGCTGAGGATGTCGGGGCGCCAGCGCAGCAGCCCGAACGCCACCGCGGCGGACGTCGCGAGGGTGATCCGGGGCCAACCCCGGAACGCCTCCCCCGACCATTGCGCCACGAGCGGCAGGGCGAACCCGAGCGCCAGCGCCGTGGCGGGTACGAGAACCTGCCCCGCACGGCGGATCCAGCGGGCCTGCAGCGCGCCGGCGACCCGCACGCCTCCCTCCCAACCCGCGCGCAGGGCCCACCAACGCAGGGCGACGTGGCCAACGTTATACACGAGCAGGAACCCCGCCACCGCGGGCATGCCGGCACCCCACGCCACGGCCGCCACCGCGAGCGCGGACAGCGTGGGTAACCACCCCGCCCAGACCAGCCGGTCGCCGATGGAGCCGAGGGGTCCCGCCAGGGCGCCCCGCAGCCGCTCGACCTGCTCCGCGGGCACTCCCTCCACTTCGGCGCGGGCCAGCGCGCCCGCCCCCGCCCCGCTCAGGTACGGATGGGCGTTGAAATACCTGGAGGCGCGGCCCAGCGCGGCCCGGTAGCGTTCCTCGTCGGTCTCCTTGAGGCCTCGCAGCAAGGGCTCGGCGGCGAAGCCCGTCCCGACCCCGATCAGGCGCTCGTAGTTCCAGGACGCCTGCACAGTGAAGAGGCGGAGAAACGCCGCGCCGAGTCTCGGCTTCACGTCAGCCATGCGACCACGATCCCCGCCACGAGGCCGGCGGCGAGCCACTTGAGCGGATTGCCGAGTCCCACCAGCCGCACGGTGCCGGCGGCTCCCGCGGCCAGCGCGGCCCCCGTCGCGGCGACCGAGAGCAGCCGTTCCCCCCGGTGGGTCAGCGCCGGCGCGACGAATTCCCGGGTGACGGCCGCCAGCCCCAGGCCCACGGCCGTGACCGCCAGCGCCCGGAGCAGATCGCGCCCCGCGCCGGCCAAGTGCACGCGATACAGCGCCCGCCGGTCCCCCGCCTCCAGTGCGGGCGAGGCCGCGGTGACGGCCCGGGTGTTCAGGCGCCGCAGAATCTGGAGCGAAATACCGCCGAGCATCGCCGTGAAGAGTCCGATCACCGCGGCGAGGCCGACCCCGAACGGCGTGGCCAGCGCGTGCGCCGCGCCGACGGCCACCACGGTGGCGGGGCCGTACTCCGGGTAGCGCGTGGCGCCCACGGGCAGGATGTCGTACTGGAAGAGCTCGAAGAGGACGCCGATGCGGAGCCCCGCGCCCACATCACCGAGGATGAGACCGGCGCCGGCGCCCGCGACGAGGGGACGCGCCAGCATCATCTGCGGGAAGCTGACCAGGTCGAACCCGACCACGGTGCCCCAGGCCAGGAGTCCCCACCCGAAGTGCGTCACTTGGCGAACTCGGCGAGGGGCACGGCGCGCGCGGTGGGAACGTCCTGCGCGGCCACCTCGACCCCCTGAGCCGCCAGCCCCCGGAGCTTGGCCAGCTCCTCGTCCGTGAGATAGACGTACCGGAGCCGCTCCAGTCGTCCGGGCCGATGATGGATGCCGCCGAGGGTGATGCGCCGGAGCCTGGGGACGCGCGCCACGAGCGCGACGATGGTGTCGATGTCGCCGGCGAGCACGAGGCCGGCCCGGGGATCCCGCTCCCAGTCGTCGTACCGGCGGGCTGCTTCGTCCACGGACGCGAACAGCGCCTCGATGCCGGGCGGGACGCCCATGCGGTAGAGGTCCTGCTCCCAGTCCGA
>DATMOQ010000235.1:0-4810 GCA_035568195.1 Gemmatimonadales bacterium | reverse complement strand
CGGGCGGGTGGGCCGGCCCGGGTTTTTCACCGCACCCACCGGCATCGCGCTCACGCAGGTCCTGACCAATTACGCCGGGGGCCCGGCGCCGGACGCGAATCTGGCCGGCGTCACCATTTCCCGGGACGGCCAGGTGATCTGGGCGGCAGCGCCGCTGCAACGGGCCATGATCGAGGGGCGGACGCTCGACCAGCTCGGCATCCGCGCCGGCGACCGCATCGACGTGCCCGGCGGCGCCACCAACGCGTTCTCGGTGGTGCAGACGCTCTCGTACGCCCTGGGCATTCCTCTCTCGCTGTACGCTGTTCTCAAGCTCTTCTCCGGGAAGTGACCGACTTCTGAAGGTCGCCCGCAGCCCCTCCGAAACCCCGGACTTGCGTCCGGGGTCATGTACTTCCTTTCGAGGCATGTCGCTTTCCATGACCCCGGGCGTCCTGAAAGGACAGGCCAGCCCGGGGTTCACGGGAGTGGGTGAGGGTTTGTGAGAGTGGTTTCGGTCGTCGGCGCCCGTCCCAACTTCGTCAAGCTCGCACCGGTCGCCCATGCGTTGGCCAAGCGCAAGGGCGTGGAGCATCTCGTGGTTCACACCGGGCAGCACTACGACGCGCTGATGTCGGACAGCTTCTTCTCCGAGCTCGAGATTCCGGAGCCCGCGGTGAATCTCGGCGTGGGGTCGGGGAGTCACGCCAAGCAGACCGCGGCGGTGATGGAGCGCTTCGAAGACACGTGTCTCGAGCTCAAGCCCGACTGGGTGCTGGTGTATGGGGACGTCAACTCGACGGCGGCGGCGGCGCTGGTGGCGGTGAAGCTCGGCATCAAGACCGCGCACGTGGAGGCGGGGCTCCGGAGCCATGACCGCTCGATGCCCGAGGAGCACAACCGGATCGTGGCGGACCACTTGTGCGACCTCCTGCTCACGCCCAGCCGGGACGCCATCGCGACCCTGAAGGGCGAGGGGATTCCGGCGGAGCGGATTCAGTTCGTGGGGAATGTGATGATCGACACCCTGATCCGGCTGCGGGGAAAGGCCAAGGGGAGCGCCGAGAAGCTGGGGTTGCCCGAAGGCGGGTTCGTCCTGGTGACGCTGCACCGGCCCGGCAACGTGGATGAGCCGGCCACCCTGGGCCAGATCTGCGACGCCCTGGGAACGCTCGCCCGGGAGCGGCCCGTGGTGTTTCCGGTGCACCCGCGCACCCGGCAGCGCCTGGCGGAGCCTGGGTTCGCGAAGCGGCTGGGGAACGTTCGGCTGGTGGATCCGGTACCCTATCTCGAAATGCTCTCGCTCACCGAGTCGGCGGCGCTGGTGGTCACGGATTCCGGCGGGGTGCAGGAGGAGACCACATTTCTGGGGGTTCCGTGTCTCACGGTGCGGCCGAATACCGAGCGTCCGATTACGGTGACGGAGGGGACCAATCGGCTGGTCACTCCCGGAGGCATCGTCGCCGCCTCGGCTCCGGTGTTGCCCCGGGGCGCGGCGCTCCCCCGGGGCATGGCGCTCCCCCGGGGCATGGCCCCGGGGTTAACGAGAAGGGCTCCGACCATCGAGCGGTGGGACGGCAAGGCCGGGGAGCGGATTGCGGAGGTTTTGTGTGAGGGGAAGAAGTTTGACTAAGGGAACGCGGAACGGGGAACGCGGAATGCGGAACCGGCCACTGGGCTTCGGTTCCGCGTTCCGACTTCCGCGCTCCGCGTTCATCGGGGGGGCTCGCGCATCAAAGATCTAATCGAAATTGCCGATCCCACGGAGCGCGCGTTCCTGGTCGGGGCGCCCCGGAAGGGGAGTGCCGAGGTGGACCGGGCGGACGAGCATCTCGACGAGCTGGCGCGGCTGGCGGACACGGCCGGCGCCGAAGTCGTGGGGCGGCTGACGCAGAAGATCGAGAAGCCGACGGCGAACTACTACATCGGCGAAGGAAAGGTCGATGAGCTGAAGGAGCGGCTCACGGCCGAGCGGGCGTCGCTCGTGTTTTTCGACGAGGCGCTGTCGCCGGCACAGGGGGTGGGGCTCGAGAAAGCGCTGGGCGTGCGGGTGATGGACCGCAGCGAGGTGATTCTCGACATCTTCGCGACGCGGGCCAAGAGCCACGAAGCCCGGCTGCAGGTGGAGCTGGCGCAGCTCGAGTATCTCCTCCCGCGCCTGGCGCGGATGTGGACCCACCTTTCGCGTATCCGCGGCGGCATTGGACTCCGGGGTCCGGGCGAAACGCAGCTCGAGACGGACCGCCGGGCCATCCGCCGGAAAATCTCCGGGTTGCGGCACAAGCTCGCCGGGGTGGCCGACCACCGGGCCAATCAACGGCAGGGGCGGCGGGACATCCCGCGGGCCGCGCTGGTCGGCTATACCAATGCGGGAAAATCGAGCCTGTTGAAGGCGCTGTCGGGTGACGACGTGTTCGTCGAGGACCGCCTGTTCGCCACGATCGACACCCTCGCCCGCGAGGTGGATGTGGGCGAGGGGTATCGGGTGCGGGTGACGGATACGGTGGGGTTCATCCGGAAGCTGCCGCATCACCTGGTCGCGAGCTTCCGGGCGACGCTCGAGGAGGCGGCGGATGCGGATGTGCTGCTCCACGTGATCGACGCCTCGGCGCCGACGTGGGAGGAGCAGGTGGAGGTGGTGGAGGAGGCGATGGGCGGAACGCGGAGTGAAGGGCAAACGCGGAACGCGGATGTCGGAACGCGGAACATCGATGGAGGGGTCCAGGAGCTCATCCACGTGTTCAACAAGGCGGATCTGTTGCCCGAGCCCGAGGCGTATCTTGCACGAGTGCGGGAACGGTTTCCTGACGCGGTGCTTACCTCCTCGGTTCCGCCTTCCGACCTCCGCGTTCCGCGTTCGATTGATGCTCTCCGTTCAGCGCTGCGTCACTCCGTCCAATCCCTCCGCCCGCTGGCGCAGGTGCGCGTGCCCCTCGCCAACGGGAAGCTCCTGGCGGTCCTGCATCGGGACGCCGAGGTGGTGGAGCAGGTGCAGGAGGACGGGGTGATGAAGGTGACGGTGCGGGTGGAGGCCAAGCTGCTGGGGAAGTTGCGGCGGGACGGGGTGGAGGTGGTGGTGGGGGGCACGGAAGCCGGGAGCCGGTAGCCCCTCGTCGAACCCAGGCTGAAAGTCTGGGCCCGACACAACGCAGCGCTTGAAGCGCAACGCCCTACCGGGCCCACCCTTGAGGGTGGGAACGGATACGGAAGTACGCGGCTTGCCCCTCGTCGAACCCAGGCTGAAAGCCTGGGCCCGACACAACGCAGCGCTTGAAGCGCAGTGCTTTATCGGGCCCACCCTTGAGGGTGGGAACGGGTAGTGAAGTACGCGGCCTGTCCCTCGTCGAACCCAGGCTGAAAGCCTGGGCCCGACACAACGCAGCGCTTGAAGCGCAATGCTTTATCGGGCCCACCCTTGAGGGTGGGAACGGATACGGAAGTACGCGGCTTGTCCCTCGTCGAACCCAGGCTGAAAGCCTGGGCCCGACACAACGCAGCGCTTGAAGCGCCATGCTTTATCGGGCCCACCCTTGAGGGCGGGAACGGGCCGGGGGTTCACCGGCGAGGGTTCCGAAGCAAAGCGATACTGTTGCGTCACTGCCACGTTTCCCGCCCCCTGACATTTCCACACAACAATCGTCCCGAGTCGACACGATTCATACCTAGGCAAGTCGTTGCAGCGCCTATATATTCGCCGTTTCGTCTGGTATACGTCTTGCTATCAAAGGGAGATTGTGAGCGTCGAACCCGTCCGCGAACCTCGCCAGGGAAGCCTTTGGGCCTCGGCTACGCCGAAGCCTAAGGGCGAGAACGGCAATCGGGCTGCTGCTCCGGAAGCCCGGCGGCAGCCATTGCGGCTGGACCTGCAACAGCGTGCTACCAGCAACCTTCGCAGGCACCTCTCCCGCGCCGCCCGACGATTCTTCGTCCTGGTGTTCGCCGACCTGGCCGCTTTCGGCGTGATGCGCGAGGTCATGCGATCAGTTCGTGACTTCGGTGTGTTCGGGCAGACGTTCATGTCCCTGGCCGAGCGGATGACCCCGCGAGGGGTGCTGTCCGGCTGGCAATACGCGTTCGCTCTGCTGGTTGGTTTGTTCGCCACGGGGAATTACGGCCGCGGAGACATGCGGCGTGATCCAAAGCGGCTCCTCGCCGCCTGCGCGGTGGCCACGGCGTTGCCCTTCTGGATGGTGATGTGGACCCGCGGAGCCGGTACCGTGCTGGTCCAGTACCTCGTCACCACCGTGCTGGTCTGGGTCGGCCTCCTGATCGAGCGCCGTACCCTCGACCGTGTGGTGGCGTGGACCGCGCCTCCCGAGCGTCACGCGCCGCGCACGCTGTTTGTCGGCACGGCGGCGGATTGCCGCGAGACCATGGAGCTTCCGGCCTTCAGGTCGGCGGCGGACTTCCGGGTGCTGGGATTCGTCGAGGCGTCGATCGCGCCCTCGCCGGGAGCACTGGGCGCATTGCCGGATCTGGCCCAGTGCCTTCACGACGCCGGAGCCGAGACGGTGGTGGTGTGCGGGTACCTGTCCGATATGCGGTTCCAGGAAGTCGTCGATACCGCGCTCTCATCCGGGTGCCAGTTGCTGTCCATTCCGCGGTCGACCCTGCTGGCCGGGGTCCAGCCCACGCTCCTGTTCCGCAAGGGCCAGGCGCTGATCGAGCTGACGGCTCCCTCCCTGAAAGCCTGGCAGCTGGTGTTGAAGCGCGTGGTGGATACCGTGGGAGCCGCCATCATGCTGGTGATCGGGGCGCCGGTGTTTCTGGGAGCGGCCCTGGCGATCAAGCTGGACTCGCCCGGTCCGGTTCTGTTCTTTCAGGAGCGGGT
>DATMOQ010000234.1:0-5828 GCA_035568195.1 Gemmatimonadales bacterium | reverse complement strand
GTCCGAGGACGCCTGGATGCGCCCTCCCGCCCGGACGCTGCCGCCCTCCTGTCGGCGCGCGGACTCTTCCCCGTGTCCGTCGAGGTGATCGAGGAGAGCTCCCGCTGGTGGCCGCCTCGGCCATCCGCCCGTTCTCGCGCGATTGTCATCGAGAGTCTCGCGACCTTGGTCGGCGCGGGACTCCCCTTGGAAAAGGCGCTGCACGCGACGGAGCAGGTGGCGACCGGCCGGCTTCGGGAGGTGCTCACCCGGGTCAGCGCTCGGGTGCGCGAAGGTGCCAGCCTGGGAGGCGCGCTGAGTGCCGAGACCGGCGTCTTTTCCGGGGTCACGCTAGGGCTGATTCGGGCGGGGGAACGGGGCGTGGGCTTGGGCGCGGCACTCGAGCAAGCCGCCAGCCAACTCGATCGGGAGGCCGAGAGCGCGGCCCGGGTCCAGGCGGCCCTCGCCTATCCCGCCCTGCTGGCGGTGGCGGGCAGCCTCTCGGTTGCCGTCATCGTGCTCTTCGTCGTGCCGCGGTTCGGCGCGATCCTCGGCGACCTGGGCGAGACGCTCCCCCCCGCCACTCGTCTCCTGATTGCTCTGTCCGACTTCGTTCGCAACTACGGGCTGCTCCTGGGCGCGGCGCTCGTCGCCGGATTCGCCCTTGGCGCGACGGAGATCACCCGGCGCCGCGAGGCCTTTCACCGGTGGCTCCTGGGGCTCCCCGTCATCGGGAGTCTCCGACACAGCTTGGCCACGGCCCGCGTGGCCCGCACGCTCGCCGTGCTCCTGGATACGGGGACGCCCGCCCTGCAGGCCTTGGTTATTGCCGAGGGGGCTGCGGGAGACGCCGAGGTTGCGGCGCGGGTCGCCCGGGCTCGGGAGCGGGTGGCCGAGGGCGCCAGTCTCACGGTAGCACTGTCGGGGACGGAGGCACTCACGCCGGCGGCGCTCCAGCTCCTGGCGGTGGGCGAACAGTCGGGGTCTCGACGAGTCGCGTGCTGAGCGAAGCCTTCGGGTGCTGGTGGGCTTGCTCGAGCCGGCGCTCATCATCGGCTTCGCCGGAATGGTGGCGTTCGTAGCAGCGGCGCTCTTGCAGGCGGTGTACTCGGTGAGGCCGCAGTGAGATCCGGAGTGACCCTCATCGAGCTCTTGGTCGTGCTCGTCCTGCTGGGGCTGCTCTTCGCGGTGAGCGGGCTGGCGCTGGCGAGCCTTGGAGCTCCCCGCACGTCACAGCGAGTGAGAACACTGGAAGCTGCCGGCGCGAGGGCGATTCAAACGGGGTCGTCGGTGTCGGTGATGGATTCGGCATCTCCGGTGCTCTTTCTGCCTGACGGCCGAGCCGTCGGTGGGGGTGTCGACCCACTCAGCGGAGCGCCACTTGCGAAACGCTGAGCGGGGGATCGCGCTCCTCGAGGTCCTGGCCGCCATCACGATTCTCTCGATCGCCGGGCTCTCGCTGGTTGAGCTGGTCGCTCAGGGGACCGCGACGGCCGCGACGGAACGAGCCCGCGAGGCTGAGCAGATGGACGAGGACCGGCTGCTCACTGCGACGACGCTCCTCACCCGGAGCGACCTCGACATCCGAATCGGCAGCAGGTCCGTCGGGCCGTACGTCGTGACCGTCGCCCGACCGGAGAGGACGCTGTATCGGATTGCGGTCGGTCGCGAGACCGCCCCTGGCGTCGAGGACCTCG
This sequence comes from Gemmatimonadales bacterium, assembly GCA_035568195.1. Classification (GTDB taxonomy): domain Bacteria; phylum Gemmatimonadota; class Gemmatimonadetes; order Gemmatimonadales; family GWC2-71-9; genus 40CM-2-70-7. Next base: position 4,152 of record DATMOQ010000234.1, on the reverse strand, counting down.
TGACCGTGGTGTTCCGGGCGGTGCCGCAATGAGATCCTCTCGTGGCTTCACGCTGATTGAGGTGATGATCGCGCTCACCCTGTCCGCGCTCGTGGTGCTGCTCGCCCACGAGATCTTCTCAGGGGTCGTGGACGGCGTGGCGCGTCTCGATACTGCCCGAGCGGCGCTCGACCGGTCCGCCAATGCCCGTCGCTGGCTCATCGAGGCATTCGGGTCGTTGCAGACGGGCGTGGATAGCGCGGGGTCGTTCGAAGGCCATCCGGACCAGGTGGGATTCGCGTCGTGGCAGCGCGTGGCGCCGAGCGGACTCCAGAGAGAGCGGATTCTCCTGCATCAGGCCGGCAAGACGCTGGTCGCGCAGCGTGGCGCGGAAGTATTGGTCCTCAAGGACAGCGTTGCACGAGTGGCGTTCGACTACCTCCTCGAGCCGGGCGCCAACACGACCTGGGCCCGGGAGTGGCTGTCGCCGGTGAGCGCGCCGCTGGCCGTGCGGATCCGCGTGGCCTACTTGGGATTACCGGTGCGCGCGGACACACTGCTCGTCTTGATTGGGTGGCGGGGATGATCGAGCGGCGTGGATTCGCCCTGCTGGCCGTGCTCTGGGTCGTTGCCGCTCTCACCGCGATGGTGGGTCTGGGCCTTGGCGCCTTGAGAATCGGCGCACAGGGATCCGCGAATCGCCTGCAACTGACGCGAGGGCGCTGGGCCGCGGAGGCCTGTCTTGCCGTTGCCGCGGCGCGGTGGGCCGGGCATCGGTTCACGGATACCGCTGCGGTGGACCTCGGTCGCCAGACGCGGTGCGCCTGGCGCGCGGACGATCCCACGGCTCGGCTCAACGTCAACACCGCGGCACCGGCCGTGCTCTATGCCCTCGCGCGCCAGGTCGGGTCTCCCCCCCCAGTCATCGACACCCTGTTGGCACACCGGCCTTTTGAGGACACCGCGCAGGTTCGGGCCGAAGTGAAGGCGGACAGCCCCCTGCTGGCGGTGCTCACCACCGACGGCCCCGGGTCGATCAACCTCAACAACGCGCTGCCGGCGATCGTTATGTCCATTCCCGGGCTCGGCGCCGAGGCGGTCGAACAGCTCACGAGATACAGGCAGCTCGGCCGTCCAATCTCGAGTCTCGACCAACTCACGAGCCTCGTGGCAGGCACGCGACCGGAACTGCTCGCCCACTATGCGGACGTTGCGTCGCTGGTCACGTTCGCGCCTCCGCAACTCCTGATCACTGCCTTCGGGTGGGTGGGGGAGCGTGGTCCGCAGGGCCTGCACGCCACGATCGAGATCCTGACCGTCCCTCTCCCCGATCGCTTGGCGGTGATCAGGCGGCGCCTGTGGTAAGGTCCCGGGTGCTGGGCCTCGCGGTCGAGGCGGCGGTGGTTCGGGCGGCGCTGGTGGAGGGACGGAGGCTCACATGGGCCGGGAGCGCGCCGTACGCCGGCCTGAGAGACTTGGCTGAAGTGATTGCCCGGCTCGCCGGGGAGGCTGGGAGGCCTGTGAAGCGGGTGCGGGTCGCGCTCGCTCGGGACGTCGTGCAGCTGCGGACGGTGCACCCGGCTCCGCGGCTCAAGGCCCGGGACGTGCCAAAGTACGTGGCGCTCGACGCGGGACGCCTCTTCCGGAAGAATGGCGTGCCGCTCGTCTCGAGCGGGGCGCTGATCCCGATCAGCAAGACGGACCGCGCGCTCTGGGCGGCCGCGACCTCCGAGCCCCTAGTCAAGGCGATTCTGGACGGGTGCGCGCAGGCCGGGATCATTGTCGAGGCGGTCGCGCCTTCGGCGGAGACGCTTCCCGCGGCCATCGATCTCCCCGCGGGGACGCGCGAAGTGGCGATCCCATATGGGGGCGGGACCGAGCGGCTCAGTCTCGGCACTGGCGGCGTCTGGCGCAGCCGGTGGAGCCGGGATCTCGAGCCCTTCACCGGGACCTGGATCGAGAGCCTCTCCCCAGTGAACGGCGACGCGCTGGCGGTCGCGGCGGCGTACGCCGCGGCGGTGCGCGTGCCAACCATGACACTCCTCCCAGAGACGCATCGAGCCTCGGGGCGGCGGCGTGGCAAGCGTCGCCTAGGCACAGTGGCCGCCATTGGATTCGCCCTTTGGTTGTTGGCCGCGGGGATCTATGTCGCACGTCTTTCCCTCACGTACGCCCGCACCACAGCGGTCATCGAGGCCCTTCGCGGGGCAGCCGACACGGCGCTTAATCTCCGTCGGGACCTGGACGCCGGACGGGCCACGCTCGCCACCATCGGCCGCGCGCGGGCCGGCCGCTCGCATTCGCTCCGGTTGCTGGGCGATCTCACGCACGCGCTTCCTGACTCAGTGACCCTTATCGCGCTAGAGGTGCTGGCCGACGGCACCGTCCGGATGACCGGGTATGCGCCCCGCGCCGCCGTGGTGTTGGCGGGGGTCGGGCGGGTGCCGGAGATCGCGGGAGCGACGCTCGAGGGCCCCGTGACTCGAGAGCTCGTCTCGGGAGTGGGGGAGCGCGAGCGTTTCACCGTGGTGGCGAGGGAGGGGCAGCCGTGAAGCCACTCGCTCGCCGGGATCGACGGGCCCTCACCTGGGGCTGTGGGGTCATCCTCAGTGCGGTCGCGCTGCTGCGGGGAGTGCCGGTCGCGATGCGAGGCGTCGGGGCGCTGCGGGACCGGACCATCGCCCAGCGTGCCACGCTTGCGCGTGTTGAGGATGTCGTCGAGCGCCGGCCTGCAGTGCGCGATTCGTTGGCGCAGACTTTCCAGGACATCGTCGCGCTGGCGCCGGTCTTGGTGGACGGGGACACGCCCGCCGACGCGCAGGCGGGGTTGGCGGCGCTGTTTTCGCTGGAGGCGAACCGGCACGCGCTCAAGGTGATCCGCCTGGATCCGCTGCCTGACTCCGCGGCTGGGGTCTTTCACCGCGTCGGGTTGCACGCCGAGCTGGAGGGGGACATCGCCGGTGTGACCGGGCTGCTCGCCAATCTCGAAACCGGAGAGCCGCTCCTCACCGTGGCGAGCCTGACGATCGGCGCGCCCGACGTCGTTCCACATCCCAGGACATCAGAGGCGTTGCGTCTCAAGCTCGACGTCGGGGGTTATTACCTGGCAAGGAGAGACAAGTGAAGAGCGTGGGGATGGGGGATGTGGGGGTGTGGGCGGTGTTAGTCGCGGGGCTTGTGGCCCTGGTCGTGGCGCTGTTCGTGACGGCGGTGCCCAGTCCGGCGCTTGGTGGGGCAGGGATGCGGAGCGCGCGAGCGGCGACCCTGTCGCGCTATCCGGCGGACTCCCTCCGACGTGGGGCGGTGGCGAGAGATGTCTTTCGTGCCGATCGCCGACCGGCGGCAGTGGCGTATGACCCGTCACGGGGAGCGGCGCCACTGCCTGACGGACCTCCCAAGCCCCAGTTGACGCTGACTGGCGTGGTGTGGGGTGAGGTGCCCGAGGCAGTGATCGAGGGATTACCGACCGCGAGTGGTCCGAGGGTGGTGCGCGTGGGGGATGTAGTCGGAAGCGTGACGGTCAAGCGGATCGAACAGACCTGGGTGATGGTGGTGGGATTCGATACGACGTGGACTCTGACGGTGAGGGAGCCATGGAAATAGGGTCGGTGAGCCGCCTGGTCGTTCGGTCGGTGACGCTCAGCGGGTTGGCAGGGGTATTACTAGCCGCCTATCCGGTCAGTCGGCTACCCGCCCAGGACACCGCCGCGGTCAAAGCGTCCCACGACTCGGTGCAGGTCCGCTTCGTGGATACGGACTTGCGGGCGGTGATTCAGGCCTTGGGGCGGCACTTGTCGAAGCCCGTGATCATCGGGCCAATCCCCGCCACCCGCGTGTCGATCGAAACCCCCGGCCCGGTGTCATCGGGCACGCTGAAGGGGCTCCTCGCGCAGCTGGTGCAGTCGCAGGGCCTCCAATTCACCGAGGACTCGATCACCTACCGGGTGGACCAACCGCCCCCCGCCCCGGCGGCGCCGCCCGCGACCGTCGGACTTGGCATGGGGAATACCGGAGAGCCCATGCAGCTCTTCGTCATCCACCTGAAGCACGCCCGGGCCGCCGATGTGGCAGCCACCGTGAACCAGCTCTTCGGGGGTAGTGGTCGGTTCAGCGGTGGTGGCGGCCTAAATACCAACACGCTCTCCGACGAACTGCATCGCAATGGGGTTCCCC
>DATMOQ010000233.1:0-7238 GCA_035568195.1 Gemmatimonadales bacterium | reverse complement strand
ACTTCCGCGTTCCGAGTTCGGGACGCCATGCTGCGCCACCCCGAGCTGATCGCCGGCGAGGGGAGACCCTGCACCGAGATCATGCGCGCCCACCCGGGCCGGGTGATCACGAAGATCGGGGCCGATGGGGTGTACTCGGCGCTCCTGGTGCAGGAGGGGCTTGGAGTGACCATCAAGATCGAAGACGGGTTCGGCCCGGCGTCGGTCATCGCCATCGTGAAGGTGCTCGAGGAGCTGGGGCTCAACCCATTTCCGGAGACCCTCCGCGAGAAACCGATGACCAACTCCCGCGGGGAAGTCGTCGGTGCGTTGCGTGTTCGGGGTGGGCTCTCGCGGTAAAAGGATGACGATGAAGACAGCAGACGGCAGTACGTTCCCGGCTGGCGGAAGCTCCTCTCTTGGGGTCAAAGAGGTCGCCTGGGCGCGTCTGGCGGCCGGGATCGCGAAGGGCGGCGCAGAGCTCCTGCGGAAGCGATTCGCGGCGGCGCGCGGTGCCGGGATCCCGCCGCGGTGGGTCGAGGAGCTCCTGCTGCAGAGCTTCCTCAATGTGGGCTATCCCCTCACGCTCGCGGCTTTCGGTGTATGGCGCGAGACGGTGCCGGAGCTGGCCGACGCCGGGGGGGAGCCCCTGGACCACGCCAAGCACAATGAGTGGAAGCAGCGGGGCGTGGGGGCGGCGGAGGAGGTTTATGGAAGGACCTACCAGAAGCTGCTGAGCAACCTCCGGGCGCTGCATCCGGCGGTGGAGCACCTCGTCGTCACGGACGCGTACGGGAAGATTCTCTCGCGTGAGGGCGTCGATGCGAAATGGCGTGAGCTGGCGACGCTCTCGGCGATCGCACTGCTTGACGCGCCTAACCAATTGCATGCGCATCTACGCGGAGCGTTGAATCTTGGCTGGTCGCGCGAAGAGATCGACGCGCTTCTTGCATTACTGGAGCACGACATGACATCGGAGCACGCGCTCGAGGTATGGAGCAAGTGGGCCGAGGTGAGAGAACGGGGTCTATGAACGCGGAAGTCGGAACGCGGAATGCGGAACCCAAGTGACTTGATCAGTCGCACCAAGACATTCTCGGTCGATGTGGTGAAGCTTACGCAGGAGCTACCGAGAACCTGGAGTGCCAATTCTCTTGGGAACCAACTCCTGCGGGCAGGTACTTCGGTTGGAGCGAACTACCGCGCCGCTCGCCGGGCTCGCTCACGCAAGGAGTTCTTGTCAAAGCTCGGCATAGTCGAAGAAGAGGCCGATGAGTCTATCTTCTGGCTGGACCTGCTGAGCGAGAGTGGAATCGTTGCAGTGGAGCGAGTCGCTCCGCTGCGGAAGGAGGCAAACGAGTTGTTGTCCATCGTCGTAGCGTCAATTCGAACGGCACGGATGGCTCGTCCATCGGTTCCGCATTCCGCGTTCCGCGTTCCGCGTTCATAATGTTCGTCGACCGCGTCACCATCAAGATCGCTGCCGGCGCCGGGGGTGCGGGTGCATGTTCCTTCCGACGGGAAAAGTTCGTGCCCAAGGGAGGGCCTGACGGAGGAGACGGCGGCATCGGCGGAAGTGTCTTCGCGCGCGCCGATCCGAACCTCGCGACCCTGCTCGACTTCCGGTACCACAATGAATGGAAGGCGGAGCGCGGGCAGCACGGCAAGGGCAAGAACATGAGTGGAAAGTCGGGCGTCGATCTCTATCTGCCTCTGCCGGTGGGCACCGAGATCCGCGACCTGGACTCGGGCGAAGTGCTGGGTGAGCTGGTCCTGCCCGGCGAGACGGTGCTCGTGGCGCAGGGGGGCCGAGGGGGCCGCGGCAACGCGCGCTTCGCCACGGACACGCATCAGACCCCGCGCGAATGGGAGCCGGGCACGTACGGCGAGGAGCGCAACCTTGAGCTGGTCCTCAAGCTCATCGCCGACGTTGGTCTGCTGGGTGAGCCGAATGCGGGCAAGAGCACGCTCCTCTCCGTCATCTCCGCCGCGCGTCCCAAGATCGCCGACTACCCGTTCACCACCCTAGAGCCCAACCTCGGCGTCGTGGGGCTCTCCGACAGCCGGTCGTTCGTGGTCGCCGACGTCCCCGGCATCATCGAAGGCGCGCACGCGGGGAAGGGGCTGGGTCTCAAGTTCCTGCAGCACGTCGAGCGCACCCGGCTCATCGCGGTGCTCATTCCCGCCGATTCCCCCGATCCGCAGGCCACCTACGAGCTGCTGCGCGGCGAAGCGGCGCGGTACTCGGAGGAGCTCGCCAAGAAGCCGCACATCGTCGTCGTGACCAAAATGGACCTCCTGCCGTCAGGGAGCCCGCCGCCCGTCATTCACCCCCAGGATGGAGCGCGCGTCTGCGCCATCTCGGCGGTGAGCCGGGTGGGTCTCGCGGACTTGCTGGAAACCCTGTGGCAGACCTTGCGAGCGGTTCCCGCGACGACGTAGCCGCCACGCTCGCGCTGGCGCAGATCCCCGGCATCGGCGCGGTCCGGCTGCGGCAACTCCTCTCGGCGTGCGGCGGCGCCGCCGCGGCCGTCAGGGCACCCCACGCGCAGATCGCCGCGCTTCCCGGGTTCTCCCGGGCCGCGGCCACCGCCATCCGCGAGGTGAAGCCGGCGGAGGGCGAGAAGATCCTCAAGACGCTCGACACGCTCGGCGCCCGCGCGCTCCTCGCGGACGATCCCGATTTTCCTCCGATGCTCGCCGAAGTCCCCGACCCACCGCCCGTGCTCTTCGCGTGGGGAGACCTCACCCAGCTCGCCAAGCCCGCCGTGGCGTTCGTCGGAAGCCGCGACTGCACGGAATACGGGGTGGCCGCCACCCGTTTGCTCGCCGGTGACGTGGCGGCCACCGGGCAGGTGGTGGTGGTGAGCGGGATGGCGCGGGGGATCGACGCGGCGGCGCACGAGGCGGCACTCGACGCGGGGGGCGGGTCCGTCGGCGTTCTCGGTAACGGGTTCGGGGTGATCTATCCGTCCGCGAATCGTCTCCTGTACCAGCGCATGGTGGCGCACGGGTGCCTCATCACCGAGCACGGCCCCGGCGAGCGCCCGCACGCCGGCGCGTTTCCCCGCCGGAATCGCCTGGTCTCCGGGCTTGCGCGGGTCACGGTGGTCGTGGAGGCGGCGGCCACCTCCGGCGCTCTGATCACCGCCGACTGCGCGCTCGACCAGGGGCGCGGCGTGCTCGCGGTTCCGGGCCCGATCACCAGTGCCAGGTCGGTCGGCTGCATCAAGCTCATCCAGCAGGGCGCCAAGCCGGTGCTGACGGCGGGCGACATTCTCGAGGAGATGGGACTCCCGCGAGAGTCGGGAGTCGGGAGTGAAACGGGGAAGGGTCGGCGCGCGGAGCCACCCGGAGACCTCGATCCTCTCCAACGGGCGCTCTGGGATGCGCTCGGTGCGGAGCTGAAGCATGTCGATCAGCTGGTCGTCGCCGGGGCGGGCGATGTAGGTCGCGTGCTCACGGCGCTGACGGATCTCGAGCTGCGGGGGATCGTGCGGCAGGAGCCGGGGATGCGGTTCGGGCTCCGGTGAGGAATCGGACTCCCGATTCGGACTCTTGACGCCGGGGCGTCGCCCCGGCGTCACTCAACCCCTAGGAGTATCACTGTGTTTGGAAGCACCATGCACAAGGCCGGCGGGTTGTACGCCCATGTCACCTGGCACACCTGGCGGAGGACGCGGGCAGTCGTTCGGGCAGACATTCCCCTGATCACGGCCGCGATCAACGAAGCCGCATCCCGCACGGACGCTCGAGTGCTCGGAATCGGAATCCTCAAGGATCACGTACACGTTGTCATGAGGCACTCTCCGAACCGAACGCTGACCGGCTTCATTCGGCACGCAAAGTCGGAATCCTCGCGCAGGGCAAACCTGCGACGAGCTGGCGAGGGGATGCTGCGTTGGGGCAGGGGTTACTACGCGGCCTCTGTTTCACAGTCGCATCTGGAAGCCGCTCGGAACTACGTGGGTCTGCAGTACAGACGGCATCCCGATCTGATTCCGGAATAACCAGGGGTTGAGTGACGCCGGGGCGGTGCCCCGGCGTATCACACCCGGCATCCCGATCTCGTTCCTGAGTAGCTAGGGGTGGGTTGACGCCGGGGCCATGCCCCGGCGCTCCACCAGCCCATCCTTATATTCCCCCCTCGTGCACCTCTACCTCCACGTCCCCTTCTGCCAGCGCCGGTGCTCGTACTGCGACTTCTCGATCGCGGTGCGGAAAACCATCCCGGCGCGGGAGTATGTGGCCGCCATTCAGTCCGAAATCGCCCAGGAGAACCCGGGAAGCGGAACTGGGGACGCGGGAAAGAGCTTTCCCCGCTATGAAACCCCCACGATCTACTTCGGCGGGGGCACGCCGTCACTTTTGCCCCCGGAGGCGATATCGAGTCTCCTCACGTCTTTGCTCGACGCCTTCGCTAAACGCTTTTCCTCGACGCCTCCGCTCGACGCCTTTGAAGTGACCCTGGAAGCCAACCCCGAAGACGTGACGCCGAGCGCCGCCGCCGTCTGGCGCAAGGCCGGCGTCAACCGCATCTCGCTGGGCTCCCAATCCTTCGACGATCGCGTCCTCAAGTGGATGCATCGCGTCCACGACGCATCGCGGATCGGGCTGGCGGTGCGGACGCTGCGCACCGCGGGGTTCGCCAACATCTCCCTCGATCTCATCTTCGCGCTCCCCGCCGAGCTCGAGCGGGATTGGCGGCGGGACTTGGTGAACGCCATTGCGCTCGAGCCCGAGCACTTGTCGCTCTACGGCCTCACGGTGGAAGAGCGCACGCCGCTCGCGCGCTGGGTGTCCCGCGGCGCGTCGAGCGCACCCGATGACGACCGCTACGCCGACGAATACCTCCTGGCGCACGAGCGACTGGGGCTGGCGGGGTATGGGTTCTACGAGGTGTCGAATGCCGCCCGCGGTGACCGAATCTCCCGGCACAACTCCGCGTATTGGACCGGAAAGCCCTACCGCGGGCTGGGGCCCGCCGCGCATTCGTTCGACGGCCGGCGCCGCTTCTGGAACAAGCGGGCGTGGGAGGACTACCGCAAAGCCATCAAGGCGGGGGAGAGCACGGTCGAGTCCGAAGAGGTGCTGACGCCGGAGCAGGAGCACATCGAGCGACTGTATCTCGGTCTCCGAACCATTCAGGGGCTGCCGGCAGCAGTCGTGCCGTCCGATCGTCGTAGTGCGTGGATCTCAGCGGGTTGGGCAGAAGAGTCCGACGGGAACGTACGGCTCACCGCGGATGGCTGGCTCCTGCTTGATTTGCTGGTTCGCGACTTGACCGGGAGTACGGCAATTTTGTAAATTGTTCCACCGAAAGAGCTTGCAAGACATGCCTCTCACCGAACGCGAACGGCTGGTTCTCGAGGCCGTCATCGAGACCTTTGTCCAGACCGCGGAGCCGGCCGGAAGCCGGACCGTCTCCAAGGTGCTGGGCCTTTCGCTTTCCCCGGCGACCATCCGCAACACCATGAGTGACCTGGAGGAGAAGGGGTACCTGTACCACCCCCATACCTCCGCCGGCCGCATCCCCACGGACCTGGCCTACCGCGCGTACGTCGACTTCCTGATGCGCCGGCCTCCCGCGGCCGTCTCGCCGAGCGAAGACGACCAGATCCGGTCCGAGCTGGCCGGACGCACCTCGGCGGTAGACCAGGTGCTCCAGCGGGCCGCCCAGGTGCTCGGCGTCCTGACCAAGGAGCTGGGTGTGGCGGTGGGCCCCAGCCTGGACACGGCCGTCCTCGAGCGGCTCGACCTGACGCAGGTGTCGTCGGAGCGCCTCCTCCTGGTGCTCACCCTCAAGAGCGGGGTGGTTCGCACCATCTTCGTGGAAGTGCGGTCGCACATGGCGCCCGATGTGATCGCGCGTGTCGCGCTGGTGCTGAACGAGCGGCTGGCGGGACTTACGCTGCGCGAGATCCGCGCCACGCTCTCCGAGCGCCTCCGGGACGCGGGCCAGGGTCCCGACGCGGGTGAGCTGCTCAACATCTTTGTCCAGGAAGCGGACGGGCTCTTCGATCTGGCGCCGGCCCCTCCGGGAGTGAGCGGCGTGCTGCTGGGGAGCGCGCAGCTGCTGGCCGGACAACCCGAGTTCGCCTCCACCTCACGCCTTCAGGGCCTGATGGAAGTCACCGAGCGGCGCGATGTGCTGCGCGAGGCACTGATGCAGCATCGCGAGGGTCTCACCATCACCATCGGCGGCGAGCATCAGGATCCCAAGCTCACGCCGTTCACGCTGGTGACGGCGCGGTATCAGGCGGGTCCTCTCGCGGGCGTGATCGGCGTCCTGGGGCCCACCCGGATGCCGTATGACAAAATCGTGGCGCTGGTGAATCACACCAGCCGCCTGGTGGGAGAGTTGCTGGAATGAGCGCGGAGTTCTACAAGATCCTGGGCGTCTCCATCGACGCGACGGCGGATGACGTCAAGCGCGCCTATCGCAAGCTCGCGATGGAGCACCACCCCGACCGCAACAACGGGGACAAGAAGGCCGAGGAGAAGTTCAAGGAGATCACGGAAGCCTACGAGGTACTCCGCGACCCCGACCTGCGCGCGAACTACGACCGTTACGGCGAAGCCGGGGTCAAGGGCGCGGGCGGTGGCGGCGGCGGCTTCCACGGCCAGCACGTCGATCTCTCCGAAGCGCTCAACATCTTCATGCGCGACTTCGGCGGCCTGGGGGGGTTCGATGCCATCTTTGGCGGCGGCCAGCGCACGCAGCGGGACCGGCGCCGCGGTCAGGACGTGAAGGTGACGCTCCGGCTGACGCTCGCCGAAGTGGCCACCGGTACCACCAAGACCGTCAAGATGAAGACGCTCGACCCCTGTCCGGTCTGTGCGGGCACCGGCGCGCGGAAGGGCACCAAGATCACGACTTGCCGCACCTGCGGTGGCTCGGGAGAGGTGCGTCGCACCGCCCAGTCACTCTTCGGGCCGCTGGTGTCGGTCGGCGCCTGCCCGACGTGCGACGGCGAGGGGACGCTGATTGCGGATCCGTGCCCCGAGTGTCGCGGTGACGGCCGGGTGCGGGCGGAGAAGACGGTACAGGTGGACGTGCCCGCCGGTGTGGCGGACCATCATTACCTCACGCTCCGGGGGCATGGCGTGCCGGGGCCGCGGAATGGCCCGGCGGGCGATCTCATTGCGGTCCTCGAAATCGAGGAGGATCCGCGCTTCGAGCGGCACGAGGACGATCTGGTCTACGATCAGGCCCTCTCCTTCAGTCAGGCCGCGCTCGGCGCCGATATCGAGGTGCC
>DATMOQ010000232.1:0-2147 GCA_035568195.1 Gemmatimonadales bacterium | reverse complement strand
GACTTCGAGGTGCTCGACCCGGATGGCTACCGTCTCTGCTTCGGTCAGGACCTCGAGGGGTCGTGAGGCGGCAGAGATGAGCGCCTCGGTCGCGCCGACCCTCGACTCCTTCACCACCGCCCGCCTCGTCGCCGAGCGGCTGACGCCGGAGCACCGGGACGAGATCGCCCGGATGCATCGGGATGCGCGGACCATGGCGATGCTCGGCGGCGTACGGGACGACGAGAAGACCCGCGAGTATCTCGAGCGCAACCTCGCGCACTGGGACCGCTACGGATACGGCCTCTGGATCCTGCGGGACCGGAAGAGCGGAGCGATGATCGGACGCGGGTTGCTCCGTCATCTCGACGTCCAGGGGCAGGACGACATCGAAACCGGGTACGCCTTCTATCCCGCCTGGTGGGGCCGGGGGCTCGCGACCGAGATCGCCCGGAGGTGCGTGGACCTGGGGTTCGAAGTCCTGCACGCACCCTCCATCGTGGGCCTCACCACCCCCGCCAACACCGCTTCCCTGCGTGTGCTCCGGAAAGTAGGAATGGTCCCCGACCGCGAGCTCGACCACGGCGGCGTCCCCCACGTCCTCCTCCGAGTCACCCGTGAAACCTGGAGCGCCCGCCAGATTCCCGAATAGATTGCGGGCGTGAGCACACTCTTTCGCGGGCTGTTCAGCGACGACCCCAGCGGGGTGAGACGCAAAGTCGTCACCCTCTACAGCCTGCTCCTCGCCGCCAACGTAGGCGCCTGGGCCTGGGCCCTCCTGGCCTTCCGCCACTACCCGCTCCTCCTGGGCACCGCGCTCCTGGCGTACGGCCTGGGTCTCCGCCACGCCATCGACGCCGACCACATCGCGGCCATCGACAACGTGACCCGGAAGCTGATGCAGGAGGGAAAACGGCCGGTGGGCGTAGGGTTCTTCTTCTCGCTCGGCCACTCCACCGTCGTGGTGCTCGCATCGGTGGCCATCGCCGCCACCGCCATGGCCCTGAACACCCAGCTCGCCGCCTGGCGCACTCTGGGCGGAGTCATCGGCACCATCGCTTCGGCCGGATTCCTGCTGGCCATTGCGGCCATCAACATCGTGGTGCTGCTGTCGGTCTACCGGACCTTCCACCGGGCGCGCACCCAGGGCCAGTACTTCGAGGAAGAGCTCAACGCGCTGCTGGCCGGAGGCGGGCTCCTGGCGCGGCTCTTCCGCCCGATGTTCGCGATGATCCGCCGGAGCTGGCACATGTATCCCCTGGGCCTCCTGTTCGGCCTCGGGTTCGACACCGCCACCGAGATCGGGCTCCTGGGGATCTCCGCCGCCGAGGCGGCGCGCGGAATGCCGATCTGGACCATCCTGGTATTCCCGGCCCTGTTCACGGCCGGGATGTCCCTGGTGGACACGACGGACTCGATCCTGATGCTGGGCGCGTACGGGTGGGCCTTCACGACGCCGATCCGCAAGCTCTACTACAACCTCACCATCACGTTCGTCTCGGTGGTGGTGGCGCTCCTGGTCGGGGGCATCGAGGCGCTGGGGCTCGTGGGCCGCAAGTTCGGCTTCGCGGGCGGCTTCTGGCGCACCATCGAATCCCTGAACGGCAACTTCGGCTCCATCGGCTATCTCATCATCGGCGTGTTCGTGGTGAGCTGGATTCTGTCGGTGGGGATCTATCGGCTGAAGGGCTACGATAAACTCGAGCCGGTTGGGGTCCGTAGGGAAACCATCTGATCTCCTGAAGAGACGACGGTGACACCGATCAAGGCGATGATGATTCTCTGGCTGGTGTGGCTCGCGACCTGGTGGGCCGCGGCCTTCTGGAGCGACCGCGCCGTGAAGGGCCCGGGTGTGGCGCCGCAGTTGACGTACAACCTGCTGACGGTGGGCGGCGGGGTCCTGCTCTTCGGCTTCAATGACTCCGCCCGGATCTGGGCCCTCCCGCTCGACTGGCGCTGGATCACGCCGGCCCTCGCGGCGCTGGGATTTCTGTTCGCCTGGTGGGCACGGATTCACCTGGGGCGCTTTTGGGCGCGCAACGTGTCCCGAAAAGCCGATCACCGGGTGATCGACACGGGTCCTTACGCCCTGGTGCGCCATCCCATTTACACGGGGATCATCCTGGCCACGCTCGCTACCGCGCTGCTGAAGGGAACCGTGGTCGCCT
>DATMOQ010000231.1:0-3028 GCA_035568195.1 Gemmatimonadales bacterium | reverse complement strand
GGCGGTGGAGATGCTGCATCTGGTGAATCACGTGGTGCTGAGCCCGGAAGTGGAAGCGATCGACGACATGGAGCGGCTCGCGCGCAAGCTCATCGCGCGCGGAGCCCGCCATCTGCACGTGACATTTCACAGTCCCAGCCTGGTGCCCGGTCTCAGTCCCTTTGCGTCGACCGCCAAGGCCGTGGATCTCCTCTATGGCCGGGTGTCTGATTTCGTCGAGCGCATCTCCGCCATCAAGCCGGTGCGATTCGCGACAGTGGGTGAAGCCGGGGCGCTGCTCGCGCCCGCGCGGGCCGAGTCGCCGGAGCCCGTGGTCCCGGAGGCGGAAGTCCCCCGGAAGCTGGTCGTGGTGAGTTATCACTTCCCCCCCGACCCGGCGATCGGCGGACTCCGCTGGTCGGGTCTCACCAGGTATCTGGGCCAGATGGGGTGGAAGAGCTGGGTGATCGCCGCGGCCGGAGGAGCTCCAGCGGTTCCAGGAGTCACCGTGGTGCATCGGCCGCGCCGCCGGACCATCAACGACTTCTACCGCACCCTCAAGGAGTGGAGAAAGAAGGGGGCCGAGACCCCGGGGAACGCAGGCCCGGGGGGGGCAGGGGGCGGGCGACGCAAGTCGGGAGGGTGGACCGCTTCCCTCCGGTACGAGAGCGGGGTGCTCCTCTCGCTTCCCGACGAGGGGCGGGGCTGGATCTGGCGGGCGGCGTTCGCCGCGAGGAGGGTGCTTTCCCGCGAGCGCCCCGATGTGCTGGTGTCCAGCGGGCCGCCGCACTCGGCGCACCTCGCCGCCTGGCTCGCGACCCGGTTCCGCAACGTCCCCTGGTTCGTCGACCTCCGCGATCCGTGGGCCGGCCCGCTGACCGACGCCTGGCGCGATACGCCGTTCTTCCGCTCCCGGATCGCGCGCTGGATCACGACGCGGTGTGAGCGCCTCGCCCTCCGGTCGGCCACGGGGGTGATCTGCAATACGCGTGAGTTCACGGAAGCCCTGACGCAGCGGTTCCCCGATCTCCGAATTCAATGGATTCCGAACGCGGTGGATCGCGCCCTGTTGCCCCCGCGGCGCGGTGATCCGTATCCAGGACTGGCGTTGGCGCACGTGGGCACGATGTACGGCGGACGTGACCTGGGCCCGGTGCTCCGCGGCATGCGGCTGTTGTTCGATCGGCATTCGGAAACGGCCAACGACGGCGCCATGCTCCGGGTGGCCGGGCACATCGAGGAGCCGTACATCAGCGATCTGCGGCAGCAGATCAGCGACCTGGGAATGGGCGCGTGGGTTGAGTTCCTCGGCGTCCTTCCGCGTGCCGATGCGCTCGCACTGGTGTCGCGCTCGCGCCTCGCTCTGGTGCTTGCCCAGGGGCAGGAATTCCAGGTCCCGGCCAAGCTGTATGAGCTGGTGGCGATGGGCATTCAGACGCTGGTGCTTGCGCCGGAGGGCAGTGCCGCCAGCTCCGAGGCCCAGCGGGTGGGGGCCGCGGCCATCGACCCCGATGACATCGAGGCGATCGCGGAATTCCTGTCACAGGTCCGGCTGGGCACGGTCCCTGCAAGCAACGGGGAACCGGTCGATTATCGCGCGCTGGCGCCCCGGGTGGCGACGGTGCTGACCCATGCGCTTGTGCCGGGCGCCCTGCCGTCCCAGGAGCTGGCCTGATTTCATGTGCGGAATAACCGGATTGATGATCACGCAGGGCCCGCGAGGGGCGGCACTTCGTCAGGCCCTCGATGCCATGCGCGACACGCTGGCCCACCGCGGCCCGGATGACGCCGGATCATGGGTCACCGAGTCCGCTGAGGGTGCCGTCGGGCTCGGCTTCCGCCGCCTGTCGATCATCGATCTCTCGGCACTCGGCCATCAGCCCATGGCGTCCGTTTCGGGACGCTTCACGATGGTGTTCAACGGCGAGGTGTACAACTTTCCGGCCCTGCGGCGGGAGCTCGAGGGACTGGGAGCCAGATTCAAGGGCCACTCGGACTCGGAGATCATCCTCGCCGCCTTCGAGCGCTGGGGGATTCCCGAAACGCTTCCGCGCCTGGTGGGGATGTTCGGGATCGCGGTGTGGGACGCCGAGCGGCGGGTGCTGACCCTGATCCGGGACCGGTTGGGAAAGAAGCCCCTGTTCGTGTATGCCCGGGCCGGCACCGTGCTCTTTGGGTCGGAGCTGAAGGCGCTCGTGGCGGGCCCGGGCTTCGAGCGGACCGTCGACCCTGCCGCGCTGACCGCTTACCTCCGCTTTCTCTACGTCCCCGCGCCGGGGAGCATCTACCAGAACGTGGTCAAGCTCCCTCCCGGGCACTATCTCGAAATCCGGGACGCCGGCGCTCCGCTTCCGGAGAGCCGGGCGTACTGGAAGGTGGAGGACGCGGCGCGCGCCGGACTGGCCAACCCGTGGACCGGAAGTGTGGCCGAGGCCACCGACGAGCTCGAGCGGCTGCTGCGCGAAGCGGTTGAGATGCGGCTCCAGTCCGACGTGCCCCTGGGCGCACTGCTCTCCGGTGGGATCGACTCGTCGACGGTCGTGGCGCTGATGCGGGCCGGCGCGAGCGGGTCCGTCAAGACGTTCACCATCGGGTTCGACGTGGCTGCGCACGACGAATCGCGGCACGCCGTGGAGATCGCGCGGTACCTGGGCACCGACCACACCGCGCTCACCCTCACCGGCGAAGACGCGCTGGCCGTGGTGCCCAAGCTGGCCCAGATGTACGACGAGCCGCTCGCCGATCCCTCTCACATCCCTACGTACCTCGTCAGCGAGCTGGCCCGGCGCCAGGTCACGGTGGCCCTCACCGGGGACGGGGGGGACGAGCTGTTCGGCGGCTACAACCGGTATACCGTGGGCACGCGGATCCTGCCGGACGCGGCTTCTCTGCCGGGCCCCTTGCGTCGGGTGTTGAGCCGCGGCGTGGGGGCGGTCTCACCTGAAGCGTGGGACCGGCTGGCCCGGGGGGTCGGGTCGGTCATCCCGGGTGTCGGGGATATCCGGCTCCCGGGCACCAAGATGGCCAAGCTCTCCCGCTTGCTGGGGGG
>DATMOQ010000230.1:0-2104 GCA_035568195.1 Gemmatimonadales bacterium | reverse complement strand
TCGGCAGCCGGCACGCGAAGAAAAAGAGCGCGACATCCTCCGAGAGGGGCGCGCTGCCGGAAATAAAGTGCTCGAGCCGTCCGCCCGTGGCGGCGCGGACCTTCTTGAACACCAGCCGGTCGGCGATGGCGTGCGCGATCGAGATGCCCAGAGGGATCTTCACGCCCGACAGGAGATGCGTCGCCCAGCGGTCGCCCGCTTTCTTGGACCAGTTGAAGATCGCGTGCTTGAGCGGGCTTTTGGACGCGCCTTCGAGCACCTTCGCGTACACCTTTTCATACAGCCGCGGGACCGACAGCACGATGGTCGGCTTCGTCTCCCGGAGATTCTGCGCCACCTTCTCGAACGACTCGGCGTAACTGATCACCACGCCCGCCGTCCACATGACGTAGTCCACCATCCGCTCGTACACGTGGGAGAGCGGCAGCATGGCCAGGCATTCGTCCCGCTCGCTGATGGGCAGGATATGGACGCACGCCTGCACGTTGCTGTACAGGTTGTCGTGCGTCAGCATGACGCCCTTGGGGTCGCCCGTGGTGCCGGACGTGTAGATGAGTGTCGCGAGTGAGTCGGGGGAGACCTTGAGGGCGTCGGCGCGCCAATTCGGGTACTTGGCTTCCGCCGCTTTCCCGCGCTTCTCGAGCTCCTCCAGGGTGGTCACGCCGCTGCCTGCCGGGCCGTCGAACGTGATCACGTACTTGATGGGGAGGTGGTCGCGGATCTGGGCCACCTTCGCGACCTGCTCCGGCGTCGAGCAGAAGACCGTCGTGGCGCCCGAATCCTTGAGGATGTACTCCACCTGCTTGGTGAGCAGGGTGGGGTAGATCGGCACATCGGTGGCATGAGCGCAGAGGCAGGCGAAGTCCACCAGGGCCCATTCCAGACGGGTTTCCGAGAGGAGCGCCACCTTGTCCCCGGGCTGAACCCCCAGCTCCTTCAGGCCCAGGGAAATGGCCCGAACGCGGGCCTCGGCCTCCTGGTGGGTCGTCGGCTGCCAGAGCCCGCCCCGCTTGGCCTTGAAGGCGGTGCGACGCTTCGGGATGAAGCGGTCCAGTCCATCGAAGAAGAGCTGGGTGAGCGTGCCCTTGCTCATGGATAGAACCTCACCACGAAGGTGACCGGCATGCCGGGGACGGTGGCGCCGTTGAATCTCGTGACGGTCGCCTGCACCACCGCCGAGTCAGGCAGGGTGCGCTGGTGCAGCTTGATCTGCACCACGCCGAGTCCGTTCAGATCGGTCGTGATCGGCAGCACCGGAGAGAACTTGAAGCTGTTCGTGTCCGGGGGATAGAGGAGGGACCAGGTGACTCTGCGGCCCGACAGCCCGATGGCCGCCCCGGTGGTGTCGAAAGTCTGGACCCGGATCCGGAGCGAGTCAGAGAGCGAGTCGCGCTTGCCGGCAATGCTCACCGAGTCGGTGGCCGGGGTGCTGTCGGCGAACGCTGTGTCGGCGCGCAGAAACACGGTGATGGGCTGCGGGTTGGAGCGGAGAGTGCCGGTGCGGGCCTGGATCTGGCCGGTGCCGGTGAACCGCGCCACGATCGTCCCGCTGAGACTGTCGATGCGGACGATGGTATCCAGGTCCGCCCAGCGGATGGGGGCGGCCACTGAGTCGCCCCGGCCGTTGAGGGCCACGGCGCTCGCGAAGATCGTGTCTCCGAAGTCCATCCGCCCGCCGGTGTCGGGCCGGAAGCTGACCTGCAGGGCGATGACCTCGTTCAGGGCGGACGTGATGGACCCGCAGGCAAGGGCAAGGGCGACGGCCGGCCAAGCCCAGCGCCAAGCCCGCCTCAGTGCGCCTCGCGGAGTGTGGGCCCCGCGCCTCCGGCGGTCTCGCCCATTTCCCGCAGCTGCTCCTGCGCGTGCTCGATCCACTTCTGCGCGTCGGGGCCTTTGGGAGGCTGGGCCAGGAACTCGCGGAGGTGCCGGACCGCGCCGTCGGGGTCCCCCCGCTTCAGGAGGAGAAACGCGATGCCGTAATGCGCGCCGGCCAGGGTGCGGTCCAGCTCGAGAGACCGGCGATAGTGCCGGATGGCGTCGTCCACGCGTCCCGTCTTGGTGAACGCGATGGCCATGTTCTGGAGAATGCGGGCGTCGTTGGGAT
>DATMOQ010000229.1:0-7039 GCA_035568195.1 Gemmatimonadales bacterium | reverse complement strand
ACGACGGGTCCTTCCTGCCCCACCGGCTTCCGGCCGAGCTGCTGGTGCTCTCGAGCCCGGACGCCACGCCATTCTCCACCGGTGACTGGACGCCGAGCCCGGATCCCCTGGCCTCCCTGAGTGCGGGCTTCCCCATCGTCGCGACCCTGCGCGCAAATCCGGGCGTGACCGACACCATCGTCATTCCGCCCGAGTACTCCTGTCTGCCGCGCACCCTGCAATTCCAGGGAGCGGACGGCAACCCGGGCGGCACCGGAGCCGACGGCCCGCCCATCACGGTCCGCCTCGGCATCCTCCACACGCCGTACTTCCCCACCCTGGTCGCCGCCGCCATTCGGGTCGCCGACGCCCCGCCAGTCTACCTGTTCGCCGACGCGTCCCAGGTCCTGCCGGGCGGGTGGCTCACCATCGAGTCGATCGGCGGAAGTGGTGGGTGGGGCGTGCCCGGCCGCCTCGGGCACGACGGAGCGCACGGAGAGTCGGGGTGCCCGGGGAGGGCGGGCGGGCCGGGAGAGGACGGGGGAGCGGGTGGGCCCGGGGGCCGCGGCGGACGCGGCGGCGTCATCACCGTCGTCGGACCGGACGACTGGGACCTGTTCGCGACCCTGATCGACGCTCGCGCGCTTGGAGGGGCGGGAGGCCGGGGCGGCATGGGTGGCGTCGGGGGCCGGGGCGGCGAGGGCGGACTGAAGAGCGGCATGGCCGCGCACGGGGTCTGCGCGGACGGACCCGCCGGTCCCCCGGGGGCCCAGGGGCAGAAGGGGCAGGACGGGCCGCAGGGGCTCCCGGGCCCGCACGCGACGGTCGTGACGGTCGCCCGAGAGGACGCCTTCGGCGCTGACGCGCCGGCCGCGTTGCGCGCCCTGTTGATCAAGACAAAGTGAGGGTTGCCCTCTCGACCGGAGCGGTCCACGTTCCGGGGAGACGCGCCCACGGGCGCAATACCAGGGAGTGACGATGGACGGCGACGAAGAGCGGGTCACACGTCGAGAGGCGGCCGCGGAAGTGACGTCCCGGCTGCGGAGCCGGGGGATCGAGGTCGGCGGCGCCGACGCGCCGGAGGATCTCGTGGACTTGTTGACGGCGGTGGAGCAGTTCGAGGGCGCGGTCGAAGCCCACGGGGGAGATCTGATGGTCGACGACCTGAAGAGCTCACGCCCCGACGACCCGCACTTCGTCCTGCCGCGCCGTACCCGGGGCGAAGCCCTGCGGGCCTACATCGGCCGCGTCGTGCAAGTCACGGCGGATCTGCGCCGCCACCCCCGGCGGGCTGACTAGGAGCGCTGGGCATGGGGTTCGAAACGACAAGCCGCTACAGCAGAAGTGCTGTAGCGGCTTGTGCTTTGAGCATCACTGCTTCAGTTCAGCAGGGCGGCGCTCTTCATCGCGGGAACGGATGCGTAGCCCGACGGCGGGCCGTAGACCACCGACTCCCGGCAGGTGCAGATGCCGGACCGCGGGACGGCGAGGGCCGTCGTATCTCCCGACAGGCGGTGAGAAATGCGCCCGGGATCACTGATGAACCCGCCGCACGCGTGGCAATGAATGTCGATCATAATGGACCTCCGCCCAGCCGCTCTAGTTGCGGGCGGCGATCTTGTGGAACGTGGAGTTGGACACCTCGTAGACGTCGACTTCCGGCGTGCCCTCAACGACCTTCTCCAGCGTCTTCAAGACCGAGGGATAGGTGTCGCGGCCGTACGCCTCCGCGTTCTCCCGGCTCTCCCACAGGCTGATGGCGACGGCTTCCGTGCCCTGACGTTCGATGAAGGTGATCTCGTCCTTGAAGCCGCTCTGCTTGCGCATCACGGGGAGGACATCGGTTTCCACGGTACGGGTGAACTCGGGGGCGGTGTTCGGCTTCAGGTGCAGCGTGACGTTGCGAGCAAACATGACAACTCCTCGGGTTTTGCGCCTCCTGCATTCGACTGGCACTGCCCATCAGCCGGAGCCTACCCGGATGAACCAATATTGTCAAGTGATCGCAGCTGTGTAGATTGATGGTTAACCAACCGCAGTTATGTCGATCGTGAGCCCGGGAGGGCCGAGTGGACGTTCCGTTGCTGATTCGTGCGCGTCTGGCGACGCTGGGCCTGGAGCAGCGCGACCTGGCCCGCGCGGCCCAGGTCACCGAGTCCTACATCTCGCAGCTGTTGAAGCGGAAGAAGGCCCCGCCGGCGCCCGGCCGGACGGACATCTACGGACGGATGGACAAGTTCCTGCAGCTGCCCTCGGGCGAGCTGGCCCGCCTGGCGGCGTTCCAGCGCAAGGAACAGCTGAAGCGGACGCTCGGCGACGAGCCCGTCCCCCTGCCCCTGTTCCCCGACCTGCGCGCCCTGATGCTGAGCAAGTGCCAGACCGAAAAAGTGGCCGCCGTCCGCGCCATTTTCGAGAAGCAGCCGTTCGGCGAGCTCGAGCGCCTGGTGGCGCAGAAGCTGCTCGACGTGGCGAAGCGCGCGGCGAAGGAGGAGCTGGAGAACGAGAAATGGATTCGCGGAGTGGCCCGCCGCACCGGCCGGAGCTACGAAGTCGCGCGCGTCCGGGCGCTCGAGTTCCTCGACACGGACATCTTCCACCTGTCCCTGCGGGACGGCGACGCGTTTCTCGGACCCCTGATCGACTCGTGGGACATCGATCTCACCACCTTCGGGCTCAAGGTGACCTTGAATCGCCGCGTGACCACCCAGCCGGGGCAGCGCTTCGAATTCGCGGAGCGCCCGCTCGACGCACCGGACGGAGAGGAGCCGGGGTTCCGCTCGTTTCTGGACGATCCGGCACTGAGCGGAACGGCGACCGAGAGCGAGATCACCTGGCTCAAGCGGCTGCCGTTCGACGGAAAACGTCCGACGGCCCTGTTCTACTATAGGGCGCTGCAGGTCTACCGAGACCCCTTGCACTTCAAGGCGAGCGGGCGGTAACCCCGCGATCGAAGATCAGGCAGGTCGTGGTCGCGTGGGCGTACAGCTTGCCGTCCGGGCCCACCAGGCGGCCCTCCGCCGTCGCCACCTGACGCCCGGCGTGTATCAGGCGTCCTTCCGCCCGCACCAGCTGGACCGCGAGTGTGACCGGGCGGATGAAGTTGACCTTGAGCTCCAGCGTCGTGTACGCCTTCCCCGCCGGCAGCGTGGAGTGCACCGCGCAGCCCATCGCTGAGTCGAGAACGGTCGTAATCCAGCCGCCGTGCACCACGCCCAGGGGATTGTAGTGCCCCGGCTCCGGGCGTCCCTGGAAGACCCCGAGGCCCGCCTCGAACCGGATCGGCGTCAGGGCCAGCGTATCCCCGATGGGCGGTCGCGGCAGCCGCCCATCGAGAATCCCTTGCAACATCTCCACTCCCGTCAGATCGACGAGCTGCTCCGGCCGCGCGACTCCGGCGGTCGCCGACAGGCGCGCGCGAACCGCTTGCTCCTCCGCGCGCCATTGCGCTAGCGTCTGTTCGGCTGTCATGTCAGAAAGCTAACCCCCGGCCGCGTGATCCCGGCGTGAAGGGATCCCGCGAGCCTCCTGGTGGAGGCACCATGACCCAGCCCGAGCTGCCACTCGCCCAACGCCGCCTCGCCACCGTGCTCGAGCACATGCGGCTCGAGAACGCTCACGATTTCGACCGCTGCATCGCCGTCTTCGATCATCCCCGGTACGAGGTGGTCGCCACCGGCGAAGTCCTCGACGGCGCGTCCGGCGTGGGCGGCCTCCTGGAAGAAAACCGGTCGGCATTCGCCGATTTCCATTTCGAGCCCCAGCGCGTTTCCCCCGCCGGCGATGTCGTCCTGGTGGAGGGCCTGTTCGCCGGGACACATACCGGTACCTGGCGGGGGCTCCCGGCCACCGGTCGCGCCGTGCGCCTCCGCATGGCGCTCGTCTTCGAGTTCGACGGCGAGGCGCTCGTCTGCGAGCGCCTGTACTTCGACCTGGGAACCGCCCTGCGCCAGCTCGGCGTGGCGCGCGATCCACTCAGCACTGCGGGGCGCATCGCGACCCTGGTCAACCACCCGTTCACGATCACCGGCGCCCTGCTGCGGGGGCTGTTTCGCCGGGGACGCGGATGACGTCCAGACCGCCCTGGCTGCGGTATTACGGCGCAGTGCTGCCGTCGCTCGTGTATCCGGACGGCTCGCTGTCCGACGCCGTGCTCGCCACGGCGTCCCGCGCTCCCGACGCCCCGGCCCTTTCGTTCCTGGGCGCCACCATCAGCTATCGCCAGCTCGAACAGGCCGTCCACCGCTGCGCGGCCGCCCTGGCAAGCCTGGGGGTCCGTCACGGGGACCGGGTCGCCATCGCGCTGCCGACTTGTCCCCAGGGAGTCATTGCCGTCTACGCCGCCAACCGCCTGGGGGCGGTGGCCGTGATGGTGCACCCCCTCTCCACCGCGCCGGAAATCGAGGCGTACGTCGCCGCGAGCAGGTCGCGAGTCGCGGTGACCCTGGATCTCTGCTTCCCGAGGTTCAGCGCCGCGCGCGCCGGGACCGGTCTCGAGCATGTCATCGTCACCAGGATTTCGGATACGCTGGGACCGTTCGCGCGCGTGCTGTACCGCGTGACCCGCGGGCGGCGGGCTCCCGTGGTGCCTCGGGAAGCCGGCGTCCGTTGGTGGCGCCCCCTCATGGCCGGGAGCGGGACCGCGGTGCCTCCCTCCACCGGCAGGCCGGAGGATCTGGCGGCCATCCTCTTCTCGGGAGGGACCACCGGCGCTCCCAAGGGCGTGATGTTGTCGAACCGGAACCTCGTGGCCGAGGGGATGGAGGCGGCGGCGTGGGTGGGTCTGGGCGCCGGGGACTCGATGCTGGCGGCTCTCCCCTTGTTTCATGGCGTGGGGCTCGGACTCTGCATCAATTCCGTGCTGCTGAGTGGCGGCAAGTCGATCCTGGTGCCGATCTTCAGCGCCGCAAACGTCGCCACAGCCATCCGGAAGGAGGGGCCCACGTTGATGGTCGGCGTCCCGACACTCTACGACTCGCTGACCCGGGATCGATCGCTGGCGACGGCGGACCTCTCCTCTCTGCGGGCCGCCTTTTCCGGCGCCGACACTCTGCCCCGGCCGGTCAAGGATCGCTTCGAACGACTGGTGGCCGCGCGGGGTGGCTCGGTGAAACTCCTCGAGGGATATGGTCTCACGGAGGCCGTCACCGCGATCATGGCCATGCCGCTCGGCGAGTACCGCGAAGGGAGTGTGGGTGTGCCCTTCCCCGATATGCAGGGGGCCATTTTCCGCCCGGGCACGGCGGAGGAGCTGCCGGCCGGCGAAGAGGGGGAAGTCTGTGTGGCCGGGCCTTCCGTGATGATGGGATATCTGGACGACCCCGAGGCCACCGCCCAGACGCTCCGGCCGCATCCCGATGGCCGGACCTGGCTCCACACCGGAGATCTGGGACGCCGGGATCGGGACGGCTTTTTCTCGTTCACCGTCCGGCTCAAGCGCATGATCAAGTCCTCGGGCTTCAACGTCTATCCCGGTCAGGTGGAGGACGTATTGTACCAGCACCCCGCCGTCCGGGAGGCGTGCGTGATTGGAATCCCCGACCCGAATCAGGGGGAACGGGTGGTGGCGTGCGTGGTGCCGCAGAGAGGGGTGGCGACGGGGCCCGAGCTCGAGCGCGAGCTGATCGCCTTTTGCCGGGAGCGGCTCATCAAGTGGAGCTGCCCGCGGGCGGTGACCTTTCGTCGGGACCTCCCGAAGACCCGGCTCGCGAAAGTGGACTACCGGCTTCTGACGCAGGAAGTGATGCAGGACGCACCCGCGGAGCCCGCCCGTGTCGAGTGACCGTTTTCGGGGGCAGGTCGTCTGGATCACCGGGGCGTCGTCCGGTATCGGCCGGTCGCTGGCGCTGGCCTTCGCCCGCGCCGGCGCGAGACTCATTCTGTCCGGACGGGATCAAGAGAATCTCGAAGCCGTCCGCGACGCCTGCCGGGCGCCGGCCGACGTCCGCCTGCTCCCCTTCGACCTGGCCGCCGTCACTTCGCTGCCGGAGCAGGCCCTGCGCGCCCTGGGGTTCTGGGGCCGGGTGGACTACATGGTGCACAACGCCGGCGTTGCCCTCCGCGCGCGAGTGGCCGACACCCCCCTCGAGCTCGATCAGCGGGTGATGGCGACCAACTACTTCGGCCCGCTCGCGCTCACCAAGGCCCTGCTGCCGTCGATGCTCAGCCGGCAGTCGGGCGCTTTCGTGGTGGTGAGCAGTCTGTCAGGCAAGTACGGCGTGCCGCAGCTGTCGTCGTACGCCGCGTCGAAGCACGCCCTGCACGGGGCGTTCGAGTGCCTGCGCGCCGAAGTGCACGATCGGAATATCCGGGTCACCATCGTGATCCCCGGGTTCATCCGCACCCCGA
Organism: Gemmatimonadales bacterium; assembly: GCA_035568195.1. Lineage (GTDB taxonomy): Bacteria > Gemmatimonadota > Gemmatimonadetes > Gemmatimonadales > GWC2-71-9 > 40CM-2-70-7. The sequence continues at coordinate 715 of DATMOQ010000229.1, read as the reverse complement.
TTCTGAACCACGCGTACACCGCGGACGGCGGCAAGTATGGAAAGACCATGCCGGCCTACGAGCGAGGCATGGACCCCGACGTGTGCGCCGAGCGGATTCTCGCGGCCGTGGCCTCCGGCAAGGAGGAGGTTGCCATCGGCGGGTGGGAGCTCACGAGTCTCTACCTGAAGCGTTTTTTCCCCACCCTGCTGTCCCGCATCGTCCGGAATCATCCGGTGCGCTGGCGGAAGCGCCTGCTGCGCTGGCTGTCTCTGGGCTCGACGGCTCGCGACGACTAAGCCGTCAGTCGTCGTGCGGCAGCATCCGCTGGCGCAAGGCGGCCTGCTGGTCCGCCGTGAGGTGACCCTTGAGCCGGACCAGGAGCCCGATCTGCGCCCGTTTCATGTCCCGCTCGAGTGCGAGCACGCTGTCGAGCTGCGCCAGCACCAAGCCCTCTTCCGGCTTATCCGCATGGACCGCGACTCCCAGTCGCTCCATGGCGGCCTGGAGGCGCCACTGCACGCCCGTCGCGATCGTCTGGACCCGCTGGATTTCAGTAATGATGTACTGACGCTGATCGTCGGTCAGCTTGATAGCATCCTGGTTCTGCATGATGAGCTCGGGTGGAAACAGATTGCTCATCAATGGATCGGTGGGCCGGGGCTCCTGCGAGGCGGGCGCACCTGCGATGAAAGTGCCGGGCTGCTGTGCTCGCGCCGTAGCCGTCGCCGCCAGT
>DATMOQ010000228.1:0-6035 GCA_035568195.1 Gemmatimonadales bacterium | reverse complement strand
GTGATGCCCCCCAGGGCGCAGAGCACCACCGCCTCGACGAGGAACTGCATCAGAATGTCGAGGCGCGTCGCGCCCAGCGCCTTGCGGACGCCGATCTCGCGGGTGCGCTCCTTCACGGACACCAGCATGATGTTCATGATGCCGATGCCGCCCACCAGGAGGCTCACGGACGCGATCCCCGCGAGCAGAGCCCCGAAAGTCGCCGACGTCTCCTGAAACGTGGACAACACATCCAGGGCACTCCGGATCCGGAAGTTGTCGGGCGCGCCGGGCTGAATGTGGTGCTGGCGCCGCAGGACCCGCTCGATCGAGATCATGGCCAGGGAGATCGAGTCGGCGCTGGCCGCACTGATGGTGATCGTGCGCAGGCGGTCGGTGCCGATGAGGCGATAGCGAGCCGTCTGGAGGGGGACCAAGAGGTCGTCGTCACTCGATCCGAAGCCGGTCGTTCCCTTTTCCGCCAGCACACCGATCACCTCGAAGGGCAGGCCGCGAATCAGGAGCGTGTGGCCGATCATCTCGGCGGGCGTCGTCTTGAGCAAGGTCGGGATGAGCGATTCGACCACCACGTACCGGCGGCGCGCCGCCGCCTCACCGATCGTGAACATGCGCCCGGCCGAAAAATGATAATTGCGTACCACGACGAAGTCGGGCGTCGTGCCGATCACATCTTCGTGGACGTTCTGACTGCCGAACTGGATCTGAAAACCGCCCTGGAGCTCGGGCACCACGTCGGTGACGAAGCGGGCGTTGTTGGCCAGGGCGGTGTCGTCGGCGTAGGTGAGGGAGATGGAGCCGGCGATGGCCACCCCGCCGCGGAAATCCTGTCCGGGTTGCACGGCGAGCAGGGTGGGGCCGAGGGCCTCGATGCGATCCTCGATGGCCTGCTGAGCGCCGGAGCCGAGCGCGACCATCGTGATGACGGCGCCGACGCCGATGGTCAGGCCGAGGGCCGTCAGTGCGGAGCGGAGCTTGTTGGCCCGCAGCCCGTCCAGGGCGACCCGCACGGTCTCCCCGAAGAGCAGTCGATATGGAGATGGCACGCCGGGGAAGCTAGTGCCGCGACCTTACCACACCCTTACGTCTACAGGCCGGTGAAGCCGATGCCGAAGCGGAAGCCGTTGGTCGGATAGTGCGACAGCTGCCAGGTGCAGGAGACCGCGAAGTCGAACGGTGAGAGGAAGGGCGTGAGGTTGGCGAGCGTAAAACCGGCCTCCGTGTACGGCCGGGTGGCGGTCAGGAGCATCGTGTCGGCGGGGGCGGGGAGCCGGGAGGCGAGCGACGTCCAGAACACGCCGCCGTGCAGGCTGAAGGTCGCGGGAAACGCGCGGAGGATGGGCAGGCCACTCCCGGCGAACAGCAGTCGTCCGAAATCGTGGCGCAGGAGCAGCATCCCGGCGCGGGTTCCGGCGTACTCGGAGCGTGAGAGCGTGTTGAAGGCCGACCCCTCCGCGGCCAGCACCTGAATCCCGTATCCCACCGTGAAATACTGTTGCGGCGGCGTGTATCCCGTGGAGATCCCGCCCACGGCGGTCACGGTCGTGACTCCCGCCGCACCCCAGCGCTGCTGGTGCTCGAAGTGGACCGTATACCGCCGGAACGAGAAGTCGCTCCCGAGCACGTCGCGCGCGCTGACGTCCACCGACAGGGTGATCCGGGTCCAGCTGTCGTTGGACATCGCTCCTTCTCCCAGACGGGTCCGCGTGAGCGGCCGCGAATCGAAGCTCAACGTCCCGCCCACCAGCCTGAGGTGTCCGTCGATGATCGGCGGATTGGGCAGAGGCGGTAAGCGCGTGGGCCGGAACCCCGTGCCCGGGAGCGTGTCCAGCGTCGACTGATGGGAGTCGTCGTACCGCAGCTCGACGCGCGTGAAGGGGAGGACCCGGACGCCGGTCGAGAGCGTCAGGCCGTGGTCGCGGTAATACTCATTGGGATCCACGCGGTTTACGAAGGCACTCGCGGCGTCGTAGCTCGTCGGGACGAGGGACGGCCACCCGCTCGATTCGTCGTGGTACATCGCACCCACCCAGAGCTGGCGGGACGGCACGAGCACTACGCGAGCTCCCGTGCGGTACTGCCAGTCCTCCCGCCCCAGCGCATACCCCAGCCTGGTCGTGAACAACAGCCGCGAGCTCGGCCGCCAGTCGTTTGACACGCCGAGGTACAGACCGTCGACGCGGTTGTAGTGGCCGAACCCCTGTCCAAACGCCGCATCCCCCACCACCTCGGCGTCCCGGAGGACATGAGGCACCAGGGGCGGATGCAGCTCCAGGGAGTCCTGGTCTGCCCACGCGGCCTGCTCCGCGGGCGTCAGGGGCGGGGCGCTGCCATCGGACCAGACCACCCCCGTATCCGAATGGAGGGCATTGATCCGCGAGATTCGGCGATACTCCGGCAGGTCGGGGGGCTTGAGCGTGGAATCGGACCGGAACGCCGACAGGGTCGCCACTTCTTCGAAGTGGACCGAGCGGGGGAATTCGGGGAGCGGCATCCCCACCACCGAGCGGGGGAGCCAGTGGGCCGAGATCCGCCGCTGGAGGTGTCCGCTCAGAATCACTTCCTGGGGCCACCGGTCTTCTGAGTCGGCGAACACCTGACGGTAGCGCAGGCTGTCGACGCCCGGAAACCGCACCGCGTCCGACGCCCAGAGATCCATGCCCACGATCGTGTACGAAGAGTCGAGGACGTCCACGGTCCCGTCGAAGTGCGGCGTATGCCCCCGGCCCCGGACGGTGAGACGGAGGACGGCGCGTCCCGCCCGGGTGAGCGAGTCGACGGCGGTGACGTCGAAGTGCTTGAGGCCGTCCGGGCCCACCGGGAGGGGGAGGGTGTAGGGGTTGATCGGGCGGCCTCCGGCCACGAGCCGCGGGACCCGGGTTCCGCCCGCGCCCGGATCGGAGGCGTCGGAGATGACTATGTAATCGCGCTGAAAGTGCTCGATCTCCTCCGCCACCGCGGGGGACCGCCCGAGGCCGCCATCGCTGGGGCGGTGGCGCGCGTCGATGGTCTCCTGGAAGCGGTCGGGGAATTCCCAGTAGGCGGAGATCTCGGTTTCGGTGAGCAGGAGGACGGACCACGCGGAGTCGGGCGGGGCGGCGAGGTCGAAGGCGGCGGTCTTGATGAAGGCGTTGTAACCGGCGCGGGGCGTCGCGGCGAGCGCCGATTCCCGGCGCGCGATCACGGCCGCGAGGAGGGCGCGACCGGAGTCGGGCGCCGCGGTCTGGGCGGCGGCGGTGAGGGGCAGGCCTGCGAGGAGGGCCGCCCCCAGCAACCTGATGGGTCCGCGGGGAGCCATTCGCTCCATAATACCCCAGCCCCCCCAACTCGGCGCACCCGGCTCGCGGGCCGTCGCGGCGCCCGGGCGATCCGCCGAAGTCCGGATTGAGGTGCGCGAGCACCCGCCATAGCCTGCAAGGAGCCTCGTATTTCGGTGTCCGGATCTGGCCAGCCCGCGATTGTCCGTCGCCTACTTTGGGGGGAGACCACCATGGCTCCCAACACTGCCACACCGCTGCTGCTCGACCCCGAGGTCTGCTCCCGAGCCGTCGGTGCCCGCGATCCACGGTTCGACGGCCTCTTCTTCGTCGGCATCGTCACCACCGGAGTGTACTGCCGGCCCGTCTGCCCCTCCCGCACCGCGAACGATCAGAACCGGCGGTTCTTCTCGACCGCCGCGGGCGCCGAGCTCGCGGGATTCCGTCCCTGCCTCCGCTGCCGGCCCGAGCTGGCCCCGGGGCTCGCGGTGATCGACGCGGTCCCGCGCCTGGCGCAGGTCGCCGTCCGGCGCATCGCTGCCGGTGCTCTGAATGGCCGCGGCGTCCCCGATCTCGCGCGCGACCTGGGGGTCAGCGCCCGGCATCTCCGGCGGGCGCTCGAGCGCGAAGTCGGTGTCTCCCCCGTGGAGCTGGCGCAGACCCACCGCCTCCTGCTCGCCAAACACCTCCTCGCCGACACCTCGCTTCCGGTGACCCGCATCGCGTACGCATCCGGATTCCAGAGCCTGCGCCGCTTCAATACCGTGTTCCGGGAACGCTACCGGCTTTCGCCCACCGCCGTCCGGCGCCGGATTCGCTCGACCGACGGGACGCTCGATCCGCCCGCCGACGGACTCAGCGCCTCGCCGGTGAGTCTCACCCTCGCGTACCGCGAGCCCATGGCGTGGGACATCCTGCTGGATGGGCTGCGAGGTGACGCGCTCCCCGGGGTCGAGTCCGTTTCGGACTCCCGGTACTCGCGCGCCCTGCGCCTGGGGAGATGCACCGGTGTGGTGGCGGTGGAGCCAGTCCCCGGGAAGCCACAGCTGCGGGTGACCCTCTCGCCGGGCCTCCTCCCGGTGTTGATGGAAGTGCTCGCGCGCCTGCGGCAGGTGTTCGATCTGGACGCGGAGCCGGAGGTGGTCGACGCGTATCTGGCCCGGACCGATCTGGCGCCCCTCGTCGCCCGGCACCGGGGGGTCCGGGTCCCCGGAGCGTTGGACGGATTCGACGCCGCGCTGCGGCTGATCCTGGTCGGGAGCGGGGCCAAGGTGCGCGTCGTCCAGGACCTGGGTGAGCCGATCGACAGCGGCGTGCCGGCACTCGACCGGCTGGCGCCGTCGGCGGACCAGGTCGCGGACGCCGGCGCCCCCGGACTCCAGGCGCTGGGGATGTCTCGGCGCCGTGCCGAAACTCTCTCTGCGCTGGCGCGCGCCGTGGCCGACGGTGTGCTGCGCCTCGAGCCCGGTCGCGACGTCGCGCCGACGCGGGACGCGCTCCGCTCCATTCCGGGCGTCGGAGAGCCGCTCGCGGCCGCCATTCTCTTGCGCGCGCTCCACTGGCCGGACGCGTTTGCCGAGGGTGACCCGGTCCTACAACGGGCCGCCGGCGCCGGAGGCCCGCGCGAGCTGCTCGCCCGCGCCGAGCAGTGGCGGCCCTGGCGGGGGTACGCGGCGCAGCATCTGCGCCTGGCCGCGTCGTAGTCGATCACCATCCATTCATCCATCACGGAGGCACCCATGAGTGTTGCTCGTCAGGTCAATGCGTCGCCCGCGGTCGCGCCCGCTTCATCGCTCGTGAGGCGGTTCGACACCCCCGAGCGGTCGGTCGGATTCGGGGATGGACGGCTCGACGTCATCGCGATCGGCGGCAGTGTGCTCGGTAAGGGATCGTTCGCGGCGGGGTGGAAGTGGGTCCCCGCGGCCGGACTCGAAGGCGTCCGATTCACGGGCGTGGTCCTGTCCGGACGCGCCAAGATAAAGTCCAAGGGAGGGGAGAGCGCCGATTTGACGCCCGGCGACTTCTTTACGGTGAAAGGGGAGGACGAGTGCTGGGTGGTGGGCCTGCGCCCGTGCGAAATCCTCTACGTCGACGGCATCGAACGCCTGGTGGGGTCCACCCCGGCACGCTAGGAAAGCGGCCGGGGTGGCTCCCCGGTCAGGGCCTAGTGACTGATGACGAAGAACCAGGCGGCGACGACGGGTCCGCGCGGGGGCCGGCGCGGATCCGGAGCGGGAGCTCCCGGTGCCGGCGCGGGAGCGGGGCCGTATTCGGGCTGGAAGAGATACGCGATGTGCTTGACCGGATCCACCGCAATGGTCTTCGCGCCCCGCATCGTGGCCACCGTCGCGACGACCACATACTTGTCGGGTGCGTCCTCGCGCACGACGGTGACGTTCGAGTCCCGGCCCGCGGGGATGTAGATCAGCTTCTCGCCGGCATCGAATCCCAGTGCGTCCACGCCGTCCCCGTTCGCGACCGTCGCCACGACCTTCCCTGACGCCGGGTCGACCACCACCGAGGTCTTGCCGCAGCCCGCGAAGATCCGGTTCGACGCGCGGTCGTAGGCGATGCCGGTGGGGCCTTCGCAGGGAGCGAGGGGCCACGACGCGAGCACCTTCATGGCTTTGGCGTCGACGGCCTGAATGGTGGAGGTGCCCTCATTGTTGACGAACAGCTTGCCCTTCCCGTCACTGGCCACGCCCTCGGGTCCCGGGCTCTCGAGGTCGGCCGCTCCCACGATGTCGCCGGAGTTGGGGTCGAGCGCCACGAGCGTCCCGA
>DATMOQ010000227.1:0-6910 GCA_035568195.1 Gemmatimonadales bacterium | reverse complement strand
AGCTCCTTTTCGAGCTTGGAGAGCCGCTCCCTGGAAGCAGCGTCGGTCTCTTTGCGCAACGCCTCGCGCTCGATTTCGAGCTGCATAATGCGGCGGCGCGTCTCATCCAACTCCGCCGGCATAGAGTCGATCTCAGTGCGGAGCCGGGCGGCGGATTCATCCACCAGGTCGATGGCCTTGTCGGGCAGGAACCGGTCGGTGATGTAGCGCTCCGAGAGCCGGGCCGCGGCGGCCAGGGTGTCGTCGGGAATGATCACCCGGTGGTGGTCCTCATACCGCTTCCGCAGGCCTTTCAGGATTTCGATGGTCTCGTCCACCGTGGGCGGGTCCACGATCACGGTCTGGAACCGGCGCTCCAGGGCGCCGTCCTTCTCGATGTACTTGCGGTACTCGTTCAGGGTCGACGCGCCCACGCACTGGAGCTCGCCGCGGGCCAGCGCGGGCTTCAGCATGTTGGACGCGTCCACCGCGCCCTCGGCGGCGCCGGCGCCCACGAGCGTGTGCAGCTCGTCGATGAACAGGATGATGTTCTTGTTCTGCGCGATCTCGTTGATGACGGCCTTGAGGCGCTCCTCGAACTGGCCCCGGTACTTGGTCCCGGCGATCACGGCGGCCATGTCGAGCGACAGCACCCGGTGGTCCTTGAGCGCGTCCGGGCACTGGCCGCCGGCGATGAGCTGGGCCAGCCCTTCGACGATGGCGGTCTTGCCCACGCCGGGCTCGCCGATCAGGACCGGATTGTTCTTCTTCCGGCGGGACAGGATCTCCATCACCCGCTCGATTTCCTTCTGGCGGCCGATGGTGGGGTCGAGCGTCCCTTCGTTGGCGAGCTGCGTGAGATCCCGGCAGAAGTGATCGAGCGCCGGGGTCTTGGACTTCTTCTCGCTCTTGGGGCTGGCGGGCTGACCGGCAGGCGCGCCCCCGGCCGGCGCCGCGGGCATCTCGGAGCCCAGGAGCCGGAGGGTCTCGGCCTTGGCCTGCTCGAGATTGACGCCCGCGTCGGTGAGCACCTGCGCCGCGATGCCCTTTTCTTCACGCAGGAGACCGAGCAGGAGGTGCTCGGTGCCGACGTAGGAATGATTCAGATCGCGCGCCTCGGCCATCGCGAGCTCGAGGACTTTCTTGGCGCGTGAGGTATACGGGAGGTCGGGGCCGGCGGCCGCGGCCGCTTTCCCCTTCTTGACCGTCTCCTCGATCTTCTGCTGGATCTCGTCCAAGTCCACGTTCAGGTTGGTCAGCACGGCCGCCGCGACTCCCTCGCCTTCGCGAATGAGTCCCAGCAGGATGTGCTCGGTGCCGACGTACTCGTGGTGCAGCCGCGCGGCTTCCTCCCGCGCCATCTGCAGGACTTTCCGTACCCGATCCGTGAAGTTGTACCCGTTCATCGAATCATCACCCTCAGGGGGATTCGGTCTCCAGCAACCGCCGGACATACGTGGCGCGCACCGTCGGCAGCTCGGGATCGCCACCGGTCCGACCCTCGAGCGCCGCGAGGTGCGCGGGCTGCGTGTAAATCAAGAGCTTGTTCAGCGTGTATACACTCAAGTCCGGTATCAGGTCGAGACCCACGCCCAGCCGGACCCCGCTCAACAGGTTCATCGCCTCTTCGAAGGTGAGCCGGCGGGCGTGCTTCAGCAGGCCATAAGCCCGCCACGTCTTGTCGGCCACCTCGTCCGGTGCGGTCCGGAGCAGCATCTGCCGGGCCTGGCCCTCGTATTCGATCACCTGCCGGACGATCTTGCCCAGATGATCGAGGAGCTCGCCTTCCGACTTCCCCAGGGTCGTCTGATTCGACAGCTGGAAGAAGTTGCCCACCACTTCACTGCCTTCCCCGTACAGGCCCCGAAAGGTCAGGCCAACCTGGGCCAGCCCCTGAAGCACCTTGCCGATTTCCTTGGTCAAAACCAGTCCCGGCAAGTGGATAAGCACACTGGCGCGGAGCCCGGTGCCGGCATTGGTGGGGCAGGACGTAAGATAGCCAAACTCCGGGTGAAACGCGAAGGGAAGCAGCCGTCCCAGCTCCGCATCTACCGACTCCAGTTGAGCATAGGCCTCGTCCAGCGCGAAGCCGGACCACATGCCCTGAAGCCGCAAGTGGTCTTCCTCGTTGACCATGACTCCGACGGGCGACTGGGCGATGAGCGCCGCCCCGGGACGGGGCCGGGTGTCCTGATCCAGTCCGGCCAGCTCCTTGCTCACCAGGTGGCGCTCGTGGAGCAGCTGCCGGTCCCCGCGGTCCAGCGTATCCAGGCGGAAACTCACCGACCGGTTGAGACGGTCGCCGGCGCCGGCCGCTTCCAGGACCCGGTCCAGCACGGCCAGGCGCTCGGCGTCGGTGGACCGCTGCGAGAAGGTGTGCCCCGCCAGGTTCCGGGCGAGCCGGATCCGGGTGGACAGGACGATCTGGCTCTTGGGCCCCGACGCGTCGAGCCAGCCGAGTCCGCCGTCCGGCAGGAGGGACAGATCCATCATTCGAGCACCCGAATCCGGTCCCGCAGCTCGGCGGCCCGCTCGAAATTCTCGGCATCCACGGCCTGCCGGAGCTGGTGACGGAGATCGAGGAGCTGCCGCGCCGGGTCGGTGTCGTCGGCGCCGGGCTGCTCGTACCGCTCACCCACGTGCTGGCTGGACCCGTGGAGGCGGCGCAGGAGGTCCCGCAGATGGACCTCGAACGCGGCGTAGCATTGCGCGCAGCCCAGCTTACCGGTTTCCCGGAAGTCCTTGAGCGTGCCGCCGCAGTTGGGACAGGGCGTCCCGTCGACGGTCGCCGGCAGGAGGCTCCCGGCGCTCTTGCCCATCGCGGTGATGAAGCCGCCCAGCGGCGACTTGAGCACGGCGCCGCCGGTCTCCACGCCCTTCTCCGCGGCGCACTGTTCGCACAGGTGCAGCGTGACTTTGGAGTCGTGCTCCACCTGGGTCAGGTTGATGACCGCGTCCCGCTCTTTGCAGTGATCGCAGAGCATCAGGGAATCGCCTCCAGCGACGGCACGGCGTCCAGCCGCCCGTCCTGGAGCCAGAGGACCCGGTCGGCGCGGGCGGCCAGCTGCCGGTTGTGGGTCACCACCACCACCGCGGTCTCGAACTCCCGGGCCAGGCGGAAGAACGTTTCGTGCAGGATCTCGGCGTTGGCGTGATCCAGGTTCCCCGACGGCTCGTCGGCCAGGACCAGCGCGGGATCCTGCACCAGCGCCCGGGCGACCGCGCAGCGCTGCTGCTCTCCGCCCGACAGCTCCGCGGGCCGGTGACTCATGCGGCCGGCCAGCCCCACCGCCGACAACCGCTCCTCAGCGCGGGAGCGGGCCTGCCGGTCGGACGCGCCGGCGATCAGCATGGGCAGCATCACGTTCTCGAGCGCGGAGAACTCCCGGAGCAGATGATGGAACTGAAAAACGAAGCCGATGCGCCGGTTGCGCAGGTCCGACAGGGCGCCGGGATCCAGGTCGGCGTAGCGCGAGCCTTCGAGCCAGAGGTCGCCCGAGGTGGGACGATCGAGCGTCCCCATCAGATGGAGCAGCGTGCTCTTCCCCGCCCCGGAAGTGCCCACGATGGCGATCAGCTCGCCGCGCCGCACTTCGATGTCCACGCCGCGCAGGACCTCCAGCGGCTGACCGTCGCCGCCGGCGAAGACCTTGCGGAGCCCGCGGGACTCGAGGAGGGCGTTCATTCGTACCGGATCGCGGTGACGGGCTCGAGGCTCCCGGCCTGGTAGGCCGGGAAGAGCGGCGCCAGCGTCGCCACCACGAGGCTGGCGACGACCACGGCGAGAATGTCGAGGGGCTGCATGTGGACGGGCAGATGGTCCACGAAATAGATGGACGGGTCGATGGGGATCCAGCGCCCGTTGTTCACCAGGGACCCCAGCGCGTATCCCGCGACGGCGCCGAGGACGGTGCCGGTCATGCCGATGAGGACGCCCTGGGCGAGAAAAATGCGGCGGATGGACCCTCGCCGCAGGCCCATCGCCAGCAGAATGCCGATCTCGCGCGTCTTGTCCCGCACCACCATCGTAAGCATCCCCACCACGTTGAACGCCGCGACCACACAGATCAGAAACACCACCAGGGCCATGGTGAGTTTCTCGAGCTGCAGCGCGGAGAACAGCGCATGATTCTGCGACTGCCAGTCTACGGCCCGGTACGGATACCCCAGACGCGATTCGAGGCCGACCGCGAAGGACCGGGCGTTCCAGGGGTCGCGCAGGCGCACTTCGATTCCGGTCACCGCGCTGTCGAGCCCGGCGAACCGCTGGGCAGCGGGGCGGCTCAGGACGACGTAACTGTCGTCGTAGATGTACATCCCGGTGTCGAAGATCCCGGTGACCTCGTAGCGGTGGTACTGCGGGACAAAGGATCCGGTGGACGCACTGAAGCTGGAACGGCCGGTGAACGAGATGAGGGTCACCACGTCCCCGATGTAGGCGGACAGCTTGGCGGCGAGCCGGGTCCCCAGGGCCACACCACCCTCCACGTCGGGCCGGCTGGCCCGGAAGCGGAGGTCGCCCTTGATGAAGTGCTCGGGGAGCGTGGTCACGGCCTGATGCCCGGTGTCGGCATCGATGCCGAACACTACCACGCCTTCGGCGTAATCGTGTCCGGCGGTGATGCCGGCCTGCGTCATCACGAAGGGCGCCGCGGCGGTCACGCCGGGCGTGCTCCGCACCGAGTCGATGACCTTGCGCCAGCCGTCGAGCCGCAGTCCCTCCCCGTAGGTGAGCACCCGGACGTGCGGGCTCGCGACCAGGATCTTGTCGCGCAAGTCGGACTGGAGGCCGTTCATCACGCCCAGCACCACCACCAGCGCGGCCACCCCGACGAACACGCCCCCCACCGCGATCACCGTAATAAATGAAAGCAGGCCCGAAGAGCGGCGGCTGGTCAGGTAGCGGAGCGCGATGCGGAGCTCCAGGGGGCTGATCATTCGGGGCGCAGCATGGGAAAGAGGATCACGTCCCGGATGTTGGTCCGGTCGGCCAGGAGCATCACCAGCCGGTCGATCCCGAGCCCGACGCCGCCGGTGGGCGGCATCCCGTACTCAAGCGCGCGCAGGTAGTCCTCGTCGATGCGGTGCGCCTCGGCATCTCCCTGCTCGCGGAAGCGGCCCTGTTCCTCGAACCGGCGGCGCTGCTCGTCGGGATCGTTCAGCTCGGAGAAGGCGTTGGCGATCTCCCGGCACTGAATGAAGAGCTCCCAGCGCTCGACCCGGGTATCGTCTCCCCGTTTCCGCTTGGCGAGCGGCGACAGCGCCACCGGGTAGTTCATCACGAAGGTCGGCTGGATGAGCGTCGGCTCGGCGAAGGTCTTGAACACCTCGTCGATCAGCTTGGCGCCGGCGAACTGATTCGGATCGGCCACGCCCCGGCGCTTGAGCGCGCTGCGGAGGGCGGCCTCATCGGCCGTGACGAGGTCGACGCCGGCCGTCTCCCGCACCAGATCGTAGAAGTCCCGTCGGGCGAATGGGCGCTGGAACGAGAGGGCGATGCCCCCGCGCTCGAGGATTTCCGAGCCGGTGACGTCGGCGGCCGCGCCTGCCACCAGCGCTTCGGTGAGGTGCAGCATGTCCTCGTAGTCGGCATAGGCCTCATACCACTCGGCCATGGTGAATTCCGGATTGTGCGCCCGGTCCATTCCCTCGTTCCGGAAGTCGTGCCCGATTTCATACACCTTCTCGAGCCCGCCCACGATGCACCGCTTGAGGTACAGCTCGTCGGCGATGCGAAGATAGAAGGTGGCATCCAGCGCTTCGTAGAACGTGGTGAACGGGGTCGCGGCGGCGCCGCCGTAGAGGGGCTGCAGCACGGGCGTTTCCACTTCGAGGTAGCCGCGGCCGTCGAGGAAGCGCCGGACGTAGCTCACCAGGCGCGCCCGGGTGTGAAACACCGCCCGCGCCTCCGGGTGCGCGGCCAGGTCGGCGTACCGCTGCCGGGCGCGCAGCTCGGGATCCGACAGCTCGCCGTGGCGCACGCCCTGCGCGTCCTCCTTGCCCAGCGGCAGGGGGCGGAGTGACTTCGCCAGGAGCGTCACCTCCTCCACGCGGAGCGTGACCTCGCCGGTTTTCGTGACGAAGAGCGGGCCCGAGACGCCGATCACGTCTCCGAGATCGAGGAGCTTGAGCAGATCATACCGGTCGCCGAGCAGGTCCGCCTTGAAGTAGAGCTGGATCTTGCCCGACGCGTCCTCGAGGTGGGCGAACGTGGTCTTCCCCATCCCGCGCAGGAGCACCAGCCGGCCGGCCAGCCGGTGGACCGTCGCGTCCCCCTCGCGGAACGCCGCCAGCGTGGGCTGCGCCAGCCCGGTCCGCTCGAACCGGTACGCAAACGCGGGCACGCCCCGGCGGGCGAGCTCTTCGAGCTTCTCGCGTCGCGCCGCTTCGACGAAGGTGCTCACGCCGCCCGTCCCGCCTGTTGTTTCAGAAAGGCCTCGATGAATTGATCCAGGTCGCCGTCCATCACTTTCTGTACGTCGCCGACTTTCAGCTCCGTCCGATGATCGTTCACCAGGGTGTAGGGCTGAAAGACGTACGAGCGAATCTGACTCCCGAACGCGATGTCGCCCTTCTGCTTGTCCACTTCCGCTTTTTTGGCCTCCTGCGCTTCCAGCGCCTTCTCGTAGAGACGGGCCTTCAGCATCTTCATCGCCGTCGCCTTGTTCTTGAACTGGCTCCGCTCATTCTGGCACGCCACCACGATCCCCGACGGGTTGTGCGTGATCCGGACCGCCGAGCTGGTCTTGTTGACGTGCTGGCCGCCCTTCCCCGAGGCGCGGAACACGTCGATGCGGAGGTCGTCTTCCTTGATCTCGATCTCGATGTCGTCGTCCACCACGGGATAGACGAACACGGAGGCGAACGACGTGTGGCGCCGGGCCTGCGCATCGAACGGGGAGATCCGCACCAGCCGGTGCACACCCTTCTC
>DATMOQ010000226.1:0-10352 GCA_035568195.1 Gemmatimonadales bacterium | reverse complement strand
CGATTGAACGTGCGCCCACGGAACCAGCCGGCAGCGCCGGAGGTATAGATGCCGGCGATGCAATGCGCTGAGTTTCTCGATCGGTACACGGATTACCGCGATGGTGTGGTCACCACCCCGCGCGACCGGAGGCGGTTCGAGCGTCATCTCGCCGGATGCGAGACGTGCCGCTCGTACGACACCGCCGTTCGTCGCGGGGTGCTCGCGCTTCAGGGGGCCCAAACCCTCTCCCCGTCCGAGCAGTTCCGCGCCCGGCTGGATGCCCGGCTCCGGCGGGAGGCGCTCACCCTCGGCGGTCCCCGCATTTCGCCCCGGGTCGGAGCCGCCGCGGCGCTCCTCGTGGCCGTGGGGATCACCCTCGTCGCGCTCCAGGTGGCACGACACCCAGCGCCCCTGCAGGCCCATGCCCTTCCGCCGGTGCCCTTCCCCAAACCGGTAGCCCAGGCCGGCGTGCCCTTCGTCACCTTCCAGGACCCCCGGGCCACCACCACCGCCGGCAACCCCATCCCGTACGGCTCAGCGCTGGTCGAGCCCGTCAGCACCCACCGCTAGGCTTTCATCCGCTCCACCCGGGCGGTATTTTCCGCCCGATGGCGACGTTGAGCTTCAACGCGCTCCTCGGCGGTGGCAAGTCGGGGACGCTCGATCCGGTCTACTATCTCCACGGCGAGGAAGAGATCCTGAAGGAGGAGGCGGTCCGCGTGCTGCTCGACCGCGCCGTCGATCCCTCCCTCCGGGATTTCAACGTCGACGTGCGTTCCGCGCCCGACCTCGATCCGGCGGCCCTCCGGACCCTGGTCGATACCCCGCCCCTGATGGCCGACCGTCGCGCGGTGGTCCTGCGCGCCGTAGAAAGCCTCGGGGCCAAATCGAAGACGAAGGACGAGCTGCTGCGCTACCTCGCTCACCCCAACCCCACGACGACCCTGATCCTGCTCCAGGGGGGCGACGACGCGCCGGACGCCGGGCTCGCCGCGCGCGCGACCACGGTCGCGGTGGACCGGCTCCCCCCCGACCGGGTCAAGCGCTGGATCGCGCACCGGGCGGATCAGATCGGCATGAAGATCGAACCCGGCGCGGCGGACCTCCTGGGTCAGGCCACGGCGCACGATCTGGCCGCCATCGCCCAGGAGCTCGACAAGCTGGCGGCTTTGGCCGGCGACCGGGCCGTGACCGAACAGGACGTCAGTGATGCGGTGGGGGTGCGCCACGGCGAGACCCTCGACGACCTCGTCACGGCGGCCCTGGAACGACGGGTCGGTGATGCCGCCCGGAAACTGGGGCCGGTACTGGCCCAATCGGGCGTGAACGGCGTCCGTATCGTCAGCGCCATCGGCACCGGCCTGGTCGGCCTCGCGGCCGCCCGCGCCGAGCTCGACCGGGGCACGGCCCCGGGCCGGATCGAACAGACGATTCTCCAGCAGCTCATCGCCTCCCGACCCGCCGCTCTCGGGGCCGGGTACAAGGACGTCGCGGCCCGCTGGGCCACGTGGGTGCGGCACTGGACCGGAGCGGAGCTGTCCCGGGCCATCCGCGCTGCCCTCGCTACGGACCGCGCCCTCAAGGGAACCCACATGACCGATGAGCATGGCGTCGTGCTCGACCTGCTCCTCGGCCTGGCGCCTCGAGCGCGGGAGGCGGCGTGAACAAGTCGGTTAGGCGGTTAGTTGTTAGTCGGTTAGGCGTTTGGTCGGTCGGAATCGCGGTGATGCTACTAACCGCCTACCCGACTAATCGACTAACCGCCCAGTCCGACCCCCGCCTCAAAGCCGCCGTGGACCTCGCGCAGGCTGGGCAGGTGGACTCCGCGCGATCGATCGTGCGCCGGCTCCTGGCCACCATGTCCCCCCGCGATTCGGCCTACCCGCAGGCGCTCTTCACCCAGGGGATGCTGGCGCCGGACGCGGCCACCGTGACCTCCAACCTGCAAAGAGTCGTGGTCGAGTTCGGCTGGTCTCCGTGGGCCGCCAACGCCCTCATGCGCCTGGCGCAGCTCGCGTACACCCAGGGGGACCCGGCGTCCGCGATCCAGTCGGTCCAGCGCCTCCGCCGCGACTACCCCGATTCCCCGGTGAAGCCGCGCGCCGACTTCTGGGGCGCCAAAGCCGACTTCGACCTGCGCAACGAGACCGAAGGATGCGCGCTCATTCAGGAGGCGCTCGCCGGAGCGGGCACGGACGTCGAGTTCAAGAACCAGGTCTCGTTCTATGTAGCCCGCTGCCCGGGAGCCGCAGCACCGACTCCGGCGCCCGTGTCCCCGGCGACGCCCGCCCCGACGACGGGCGGCACGCCTCCCGCCGATACGACGGGCAAGACGACCTATGCCGTGCAGGTACTCGCCGTGAAGAGCGCCGCCGACGTGGATGCCCTCCTCACCCGGCTCAAGGTGATGGGCTACGAAGGTCACGTCGTGCCGCGCGACTCCACCGGGCTCATCAAGGTCCGCGTGGGGCACTACGCCACCCGTCCGGAAGCCATCCGGGCCCAGACCCAGCTGAAGGCCCGCCTGGGTGGTCAGCCCTTCGTGGTGTCGGAGCCGTGAGCTCCCGGGTGGCGTCCGACGGTGCCCGCGGGGCAGCCACCGCCGACACGCCGCTCATGCAGCAGTACCGCGAGATCAAGGCGCGGCACCCCGACACCATCCTGTTCTTCCGGATGGGCGACTTCTACGAAATGTTCGAGGACGACGCCAAGATCGGCGCGCGGGTGCTGGGGCTCACGCTGACGTCGCGCAACAACGGCGGCGCGTCCGAGGTCCCGCTGGCGGGCGTGCCGGTGAAGGCCGCCACCGAATATCTCCGCCGCCTCGTGTCCGCGGGCCACCGCGTCGCGGTCTGCGAGCAGGTCGAAGACCCCAAGCTCGCGAAGGGCCTGGTCCGCCGTGAGGTGATCGAAACCATCACCCCGGGCTCCGTGCTCGCCGAAGACTGGATCGCCACCGGCCGGAACAACTTCCTCGCCGCGCTCTTCCCCCAGGACACGGTCGTCGGCCTCGCCGCCCTCGACCTCACCACGGGCGAGTTCGTCTGGGAGACCCTGCTCCCCGAGGAGCTCGCTGCCGGACTGGCCCGGTACGAGCCGTCGGAGGTGGTGCTTCCCGCGGGCGCGGGCACCCCCCGCGACACGCGCGGGACCCGGACCGAGCGCGAAGCCTGGGAGTTCGACCCCGACTTGGCGCGCGAAGACCTCCAGCGGGTCTTTGGCCTGGCCTCACTGGACGGGCTGGGAGTGGAAAGCACCGACCGCGCCGCGTTGGGCGCCGCCGGAGCGCTGCTGCGTTACGCGCGGGAGCTGAAGCCGGGCGGCCTTCCCCATCTCGCCCGTCCCCGTCTGGTACGGCGGGGAGCCGTACTGCCACTCGACGAGATGACCCGCCGGAACCTGGAGCTGGTCGAGCCTCTGCGCCCCGGCGCCACCGGCACCACACTGCTCGAGGTCCTGGACCGGACGCTGACCCCCATGGGCGCCCGCCTCCTGCGCCGCTGGCTCCTGGCGCCCCTGGTGGACGTGGAGTCGGTGAACCGGCGGCTCGACGCGGTCCAGGTCCTGGTGGCGGACCCCCGCGGGCGAGACCGGTTGCGCGAAGCGCTCGACGGAGTGCGGGACCTGGAGCGGCTGGCGGGTCGCGCCGCGGTGGGGCGCGCCACTCCGCGGGAGCTGGGTGCCCTTCGGGACTCCATCCGGAAGCTTCCGGATGTTCGCTCCGCGCTCGACGGCCTGGATGGCCGGGACCGCGCACGGCTCCTCGAGGAGATCGCCGAGCGGTTCGACCTCCTCACCGACCTCGGCGACGAGCTGGCCCGCGCCCTCGTGGATCGGCCGCCGGCCCAGGCCTCCGACGGGGATGCCATTCGCGCGGGGTTCGACGCCCTCCTGGACGAGCTCAAGGACGCGCGGGACGGCGGCAAGACCTACATCGCGGGTCTGCAGGCCCGCGAGCGCGAGCGGACCGGCATCGGGTCTCTGAAAGTCGGGTTCAACAAGGTCTTCGGGTACTATCTCGAAATCACTAACACCCATCGCGACCGGATTCCCGCGGATTACGAGCGCCGGCAGACCCTGACGGGAGCCGAGCGCTACGTCACTCCCGAGCTCAAGGAACAAGAATCCAAGGTGCTCGGCGCCGAAGAACGCATCGCCACCCGCGAAGCCGCGGTGATCGATGAGCTGCGCCGCCGGGTGGGGGCGGAGATCGCGCGAGTGCAGGAGACCGCCGGCAGCCTCGCGGCCCTCGACGTGTGGGGTTCCCTGGCCGACGTGGCCCAGCGGGAGCGCTACGTCCGCCCTGAGGTGACGGCGGAATTCACGCTCCGGCTCGAGGGCAGCCGGCACCCGGTGGTCGAGCGGATGATGCCGCGGGAGGCGTTCATTCCCAACGACGTGCTGCTGGACGACGCGGGCCGCATCATCCTCCTCACCGGCCCTAACATGGCGGGTAAGTCCACGCTGCTGCGGCAGGTCGGGTTGGCGGTGCTGATGGCCCAGGTCGGATCGTTCGTGCCGGCGCAGCGCGCGAGCGTCGGCGTCGCCGACCGCATCTTCACGCGCGTGGGCGCGTCCGACAACCTGGCCCGCGGCCAGTCCACGTTCATGGTCGAGATGAGCGAGACCAGCGCCATTCTTCACGGCGCCACCGCACGGAGCCTCGTGCTCCTGGATGAAATCGGGCGCGGGACATCGACCTACGACGGCGTCGCCATCGCCTGGGCCGTGACCGAGTGCCTGCACAACCAGATCGGGTGCAAGACCATCTTCGCCACGCACTACCACGAGCTGACCCAGCTCACGGAGGAGTTGGCGCACGCGCGGAACTTCAACGTCGCGGTGAAGGAGTCGGGGGACGACGTCGTCTTCCTGCACCGCCTGGAGCCCGGTGGCGCCGACCGGTCCTACGGGATCCACGTCGGGAGACTGGCCGGTCTGCCGGCGGCCGTCGTCGCCCGGGCCTGGGAGGTCCTGAAGCTCCTCGAGGCCGGTCACCACGTGGCGCACCTCCCCGCTCCGCGTCCTCCGGACGCGGCCCAGCTGGGATTGTTCGCCGGCGGGGAGCGCCCCGATCCGCTGCTCGCGGAGCTCGATCGGCTCGACGTGAACGCTCTGTCTCCCCTCGAGGCCTTGAACCGCCTGGCGGAGTGGCAGCGCCGCCGGAAAGAGCACCCATGACCCGCACTCGTCGCCTCTCGGTCCTCTTCGCGCTCGGCGCCGCGGCCTGCGGCCGCTCCGGCGGCGGTGACGCACAGTCGACGCCACCCCCCGCCGAGGAAGCCCCGGTCGCCATCAATTCCGAGGTGCCGGTGGCCTACCCCGCCGCCCTCTTCGATCGTGGCGTGGACGGTGAGGTGAAGCTCAAGCTGTTCGCCGACTCCACCGGCAAGCTGGTGCCGGAATCCACCAGAATCCTCGAGTCCAGCGGCTACCCCGCCATGGACTCGGCCGCCCTCGCCGGCGCGCCCAAGCTGCGGTTCGCACCCGGGCGCCGGCACGGACTCCCGGTGGCCACCGCGTTCCAGCAGGCGATCGAGTTCCGGCATCCCTCCAATTCGCCGATCACGACGGGCGGCGACGCGGGCGAAACCAAGCCACTACCGCCCCCGGTGACGCTGTCCACGCCGGCGCCCGCCGCACCGAAGCCCAAGCCGCGGCCCCGTCCCCGGCCCGCGCCGGCCGATACCACGCGGACCGATTCGACCCGCGCCGACACCGCCCGTCGGGACACGACCCAGCACGACACGACGAAGGCCAAGCCGGACACGACGCCGGTGAAGCCCGACTCGAACCCGAGGCCCGTCCGCCCGGACAGCAATGACCGCGCACACTAAGCCGTACGACGACATCCTGCAGACCATCGGCTGGACGCCGCTCATCCGGCTCCGGCGGTTGACGCAGGGCATCCGGACGCCGGTGTACGGCAAGGCCGAGTTCTTCAATCCGGGCGGCTCCGTGAAGGACCGCATCGGGATCGCGATGATCGAGGCCGCGGAGAAGGAAGGACGCCTCAAGCCCGGCGGCCTGGTGGTGGAAGCGACGTCGGGAAACACGGGCGTGGGGCTCGCGCTCGCCGCCGCGGTGAAGGGCTATCGGTGCATCTTCACCATGCCCGACAAGATGTCCCAGGAAAAAGCGCGCCTCCTGCGCGCCCTGGGCGCCGAGGTGATCATCACGCCGACGGCCGTGGCCCCCGATCATCCGGACAACTACATCATGAAGGGCCGGGCCATCGCGGCCGCCCACCCCAACTCGATCTTTGCCGACCAGCACTACAACCCCGTCAACCCCGAAGCGCACTACCGCACCACCGGCCCCGAGATCTGGACGCAGACCGACGGCAAGATCACGCACTTCGTTTGCTCGCCCGGCACCGGCGGGACCGTGAGCGGGGTGGCCCGCTACCTCAAGGAGCAGAACCCCAAGGTCAAAGTGGTCGCGGGAGACCCGGTCGGGTCCATTTATCGGGAGTACGGCGAGGCCCACAAGAAGGGTGAGGGCGCGCCTTACAAGGTCGAAGGGATCGGCGGGGACAAGATTCCCTCCGCGCTCGATTTCGCGGTGGTCGACGAATGGATGACCGTGTCCGACAAGGATGCGATCCTGCTGGTCCGCCGCATGGCGCGTGAAGAAGGTCTGTTCTGCGGCGGGTCCACGGGCGTGAACGTGGCGGCCGCGCTCGACGTCGCGCGCAAGGTCGACGACCCCAAGGCCTGCGTGGTCACCATTCTGTGCGATACGGGCGAGCGTTACCTCTCCAAGGTCTAAACGACGAGTGGCTGCGCGAGAATCAGATCGTCGACTCGGAGCCGGGCACCGTGGCGGGCGTGATCTCCGCGAAGGACGGCAAGGGTCCCGACGTGGTGCAGGTCACGCCCCAGGCCACCGTGCGCCAGGCGCTGAACCTGATGAGCACGTACAACGTCTCGCAGCTTCCCGTCCTGGACGGCGCCGACGGCGTCGGCGCGGTGTCCGAGCAGGGACTCATGGCCGCCGCCCTGAAGGATGCCGCGACCCTGGACCGCCCGGTGCGGGAAGTGATGGATCCCCCGTTTCCGGTGGTCGACGGTGAATGGCCTCTGGCGCGGCTCACCTCCCTCCTCTCCCGGGAGACGCCTGCCGCCCTGGTTCGGAAGAACGGCAGGATCGCCGGTATCGTCACGCGGTACGACCTCCTCCACCAGCTCTCCGGCATCCGCTGATGCGCGTCACCGTCCTCACCGGAGGCGCGACGGCCGAGCGCGCCGTGGCGTTCGCGGGGGCGACGCAGGTCGTCGCCGCGCTGCGGAGCCGTGGTCACTCCGTCTACGTCGTCGACACGGCGGCCGGCCTGCTGGACGAAGCCGATGAAGCCCGGCTCCTGCGCGCCGACGTCGGGTCCACACCCCCCGGAGACCTGACGGGGCTGGTGGAGGCCGAACGCCACCTGCTCGCCGAGGGTCTGGCGGGACTCCCCGTGGTACAGGGCGCCGACGTGCTGTTCCTGGTCGTGCACGGGGGCGCGGGAGAGGGCGGCCAGCTGCAGGCGGTCCTCGACCTGATCGGCGTGCCCTACACCGGATCGGGGCCGCTGGGCAGCGCCCTGGCGGTCGACAAGGACCTCTCGAAGCGGCTGTTCCGCGCGGCCGGTGTTCCGGTGCCGGAGTGGTTCCTCGCCCCCGCGTCACCGGAAGACATCAGCCGAACCCTGGGGTGGCCTGCCATCGTAAAGCCTTCCAATGGGGGCTCCACCATCGGGCTCTCCCTGGTACGTAACGCCAAAGGGCTGGACGACGCGATTCGAATGGCGAAGGCATACGACAAGGAAGTGATGATCGAGCAGTTCATCGCGGGTCGTGAGGTCACGGTCGGTGTTCTGGGCGACGTGCCCCTCCCCGTAGGGGAGATCGTGCCCAAGCACGAGTTGTTCGACTACGAGTGCAAGTACACGCCGGGCATGTCGGAGGAGACCTTCCCGGCCCAGCTGCCCGCGGCCACTGCGGCCAAGCTGCAGGCGGCCGCGCTGCTGGCCCATCGGTCGCTCAAGCTCAGGGGATACTCCCGGATCGACTTCCGCCTCACGTCCGCGGGCGACATCTTTTGCCTCGAGGCCAACAATCTGCCGGGGCTGACGGGCACCAGCCTGTTTCCGCAGGCCGCCAAGGCCGCCGGCATCGGCTATGCCGAGATGTGTGAGCGGATATGCACGTTGGCGCGTGACACCCGGGGTTCCGGGAAGGGGTAGTAGAGCCATGGGTCCGCAGCGGATGTTCGGAATGACACCCTGGGTGCGGCGACTCCTGGTCGCCAACCTCCTGGTGTTTCTGCTTCAGGAGACCGTATTCCTGAACGCCGCCCGGACCTTCGCGTTCGACCCCCTCCAGGCGCTGTCCCGCCCCTGGACCGCCGTGACGTACATGTTCCTCCACGCCGGTGTCCTGCATCTCGCCTTCAATCTGCTCGCGCTCTACATCTTCGGTCCTCCCGTCGAGGAGCGGATGGGCGGCCGGGCGTTCATCGGCTTCTACTTCGCCGGCGGCGTGGGTGGGGCAATGCTGTCGTACGCCTTGATGTTGTTGCCCCATTCCAGCCCGGTGGTGGGCGCCTCGGCGGCGGTATACGGGGTCATGCTCGCATTCGCCTGGTACTGGCCGGACGAGCCGATCTACGTGTTCCCCTTCCCGCAGCCGGTCTCCGCCAAGTGGCTGGTGGCGTTCGCGGTCCTCCTCTCCCTGGTCCTCGCGCTGCCTCCGTTCAATTCCTTTGAGCCCGGTGTCGCGCACGTGGCGCATCTGGGCGGATTCGCGACCGCCTTCGTCTGGCTCAAGGTGGACGGCTGGCGTCTGGCGCGCGCCGAGCGCCGCCTGCGCGGAGCGCCGGAGCGCGGCGTGCTGGTGCATCCTGCGGCGCTCACGGCCCGACGCGGCGAGGCCGCCAAGCCACGCCCCCGGTCCACTGACCGCTCGCCCGCCGAGATCGACCGGGTGCTGGACAAGATCTCCGCGTCCGGGTTGTCGTCGCTCACGCCCGCGGAAAAGCGGTTTCTGCACGAGATGAGCCGCAAGATGCGCGACCGGGACTGACCGCAAGCGGTCTCCGGCCCCGTGCTCCCGTTCCCCGCTTGAGCGTCTCTCTCGGGTGACCCCCCTCGCTCTCCTTCTCCTGACCTTGCAGGACCCGCTCACCGCGCGGGCCGAGTCGCTCCTCGCCCGGCACGAGCTCGGAGCCGCCCGATCCCTCGCTGAAGAACTGGTCCGTCGTCACCCGGACGACCCATCCATTCACCTTCTCCTCGGCCGGGTGTGGCTCGAATGGCCGGTGTTCGGCCGTTACAACGCGTTGAACGAGTTCCGGGCAGCCGAGCGGCTCGCGCCGCAGGATCCCGAGCCCTGGTATTGGCAGACCCGTGCCGGGCTGAGACTCGGCGACGACGAAGGGGAGGTGCTGGTTCGGGAGGCGGTGCTCCGCATCCTGGCTCTGGACCCTGAATACCGTGATGCGTGGGACCTGTTCTCCACCGTGTTTCATGATGACGGTATCTGGCGGCGTGCCGACCTCGCTCTGGCCCACCACTCCGACGATCCTGTGGTTGCCGAGCGCCGGGCCGGCATCGCGCTCGCCCTGGACGACTTCCCCCGGGCCGACTCGCTGGCCGCGACCGTGCTGGCAGTACGGACCCGGTACGTACCCGGCTACCTGCTTCGGGCCGAGGCGGCCTTCGGACAAGGTGAGGACAGCGCCGGGTTCGCCTGGTATGACTCGGCGGTGGCCCACGCGGACCTCGACTCTACCGGGGCGATGTGGGACCAGGTGTGGATGATCGCGAGCCCCGCCGAGGTCGCCCGTCACGACAGTACGACGCCCGGCGAGCGACGCCGGTTCTTCGAATGGTTCTGGGAGAAGCGCGATCCCAACCTCGTTACGCCTGCGAACGAGCGGATCGCGGAGCATTTCCGGCGCCTGTCGTATGTGCGGCGCGCCTTCCACATCCTGCACCCGTACAGCTACTACCACCGCTCCAGCACCTGGCGGTCCATTATCGATTCCTATCAGCGCGACTCCTTGATGAACCTCCTGCAGTCCGTCCCGGGCTTTGCGTCACCCGGCTCGACGGACAGCGCGCTCTTCGGGGCCGGCGTGGGGCCTGCCCGCGGTTCGGTCGGGGACACGGTGGGGAGCGAGACCATCTATCTCAAAGCGCAGTTCGACGCCCGCGGGATTCTCTGGATCCGGCATGGCGCCCCGGATCTGTGGGCCGGCGGGATACTCGATCCCATGCACCCGATTCCCGTTGCCTCGCCGCTGGACGCCGCTTCCTGGGAGTACGATACCCCCGACGGCATCCTGACCATCGGGCTCAAGAACGTGCGGGGGGGCGGCGTGGTCCT
>DATMOQ010000225.1:0-25445 GCA_035568195.1 Gemmatimonadales bacterium | reverse complement strand
TCCCCAGGCCGGCACGTCCAGGAGCATGGTATGCCCCCCCGACACGAGCAGCGCGACGAAGGGAGGCGAGAGCTCGGGGTCTTCCACCGCCGGGGCGAAGAGGTGCCCCTCGAGGTGATTGACGCCGATCAGCGCGCGGTTCCCCGCGTAGGCGAGGGACTTCGCGTACACCACGCCCACCAGCAGCGCTCCGACCAGCCCGGGGCCGGCAGTCACCGCCACGGCGTCTACGGCCCCGAACGCCACGCCGGCCTGGTCGAGCGCGCGCTCCACCACGGCGGGCAGGGCCGCGAGGTGCGCGCGGGAGGCCAACTCAGGAACGACGCCTCCGAACACCTGGTGGATGTCCTGGGACAGGATGACCAGGCTCGCCAGCTCCGGGGGCGCCGATCCATTGCGCACCAGCACCGCGGCGGAGGTCTCGTCGCAGGACGTCTCGATGCCCAGAACGACGTCGCTCACTTGTGTTTCGGAGCGGCTTTCAGGGTCGCCGAGTCGGGCACGGCGTGGCCCGCGACCCCGGGAGGCGTCAGCACCGTCAGATGCGCGGCGGCGCCGGAGGTCGCCGCGCCGGTGAAGCGCGCGATGACCTTCACGCTGTCCCGGGTGAGGTTGGCGAGACGCTGGGGGCCGCCCGCCACTTCCACGGAGACCCGGTCGGGTGTGAATACGAAGCCGGTGGGCACTCCGGCGCCGGTCTCCACCGGAATCCCGCCGAAGATCCGATGAGCGGGCACTTCCACCTCGCCGGTCACCTGGATCTCCCGGGGGGCGATCCGGATGACGCCGAGGTTGGAGGTGTCCAGCGGCACGGTCCGGACGAATGGCCCGGACAGCCCCGTCAGCTCGGTCGGGACGGTGGTGACCGAGTCGATCGTGGCCAGGAGCTGGTCGGGGCCCACGAGGTGGGCCTGGTTGGGGGTGATGGCGAGGCCACCTTGGAGCACGCCCCCCGAATCGGTGGCGACGGTCACGCGGGCCACGATGCGGACGTCCTTCCGGGCCACCGAGTCGAGCATCACGGTGATGTCCCGGGGCGAAATGTCGGTGATCTGCACGTCCGCGTTCTTCGGGATGCCGATATCCGAGGGGCGGAGGGCGACGTGCCACGTCCCGCCCGCCAGGGTATCGGGGACGGCGACGGAGATGGTCTTGGTGAAGGACCGGAGCTTGAGCAGCTCCCCGCCGCGTCCCTCGACCGTCACCACCACCGGCGGCGGCGCGCTGCGCAGGGCCCGTCCCGGCGGCACCCGCACCTTGAGGCCGAGCGTGAAGGTCTGGTTCACGGGTTGCTGGGCGGCCACCGCGACGTACAGCAGGAGCGCGAGAAAGAGCGCGGCCAGCTTGAGCGCCCAGTTGCGGGTGAAGAGCTGCGCGAGATTAATGCGCATCGAGCAGGGAGTGGATGAGCTGGACGTTGACGGGCCCGTCCCACTGGGCCGCGCCGATGACCTTCTTCACGATGATGCCGCTGCGATCCACCACAAAGCTCTCCGGCACGCCCGTCGTCTGATAGATGTCCTGAATATCGCCGCTCTGATTCTGCAGGATGGGGAACGTAAGTCCATACTCGCGCGCGAACGCCAGGACCGATCCGGAATCCCCTTTGTCGATGCTCACGGAAACGATCCGAAAGCTGCTGTCCGTCACGAGATGATGCAGCCGCTCGATGGCCGGCATCTCCGCCCGGCACGGTTCACACCAGGTGGCCCAGATGTTCACCAGCAGCACCTTGCCCCGGTAGTCGGCCAGGGCCCTGGGCCGAGCGCTGGCCAGGTCGACCGCATGGAAGTCAGGCGCCCGGGACCCCACGCCGATCAGCGCGATCTGGGGCATGATCTTGATGATCAGCACTACGACGAACAAGATCACCGCGAGGGCGGCTCCCCACATTCCCCACCGCTTGCCAGTCATACCGCCACCCCGCATCGGCGTCGGAGCTCCTTCACCTGCGCGCCGGGGTCCCGGGCACCGAACACGGCCTGACCCGCGACGAACGTATCGGCCCCCGCGGCATGAGCGGCCGCGATGGTGTCCGACGTGATGCCTCCATCCACCTCGAGGTAGGCGTCCCGTCCGTGCGCCCCGAGCAACGCCTTGGCACGCTTGATCTTGGAGTCGGACGCCGGGAGATAGCTCTGGCCGCCGAAGCCCGGGTTCACCGTCATGATGAGGAGCAGGTCCAAGTCCCCCGCCACCTCCTCCGCCCGGCCAAGGGGCGTGGCCGGATTCAGGGCCAGGCCGGCTTTCATTCCGCGCTGACGAATGGCGGCCAGCTGCCTTTGCACGTGAATCGTGGCCTCGGGATGAAACGTGAGGCTCGCCGCCCCGGCATCGGCCATCGGCGCGATGTAGTGCTCGGGCTCTACCACCATCAGATGCACGTCAATGGGGAGGTCGCTGAGCTTTTTCAGGGCCGCCACCATGTTGGCGCCGAACGTCAAGTTCGGCACGAAGCGGCCGTCCATCACGTCCACGTGCAGCCAGTCCGCCCCGCCGGCCGCGACCAGCGCGACCTGTTCGCCCAGCCGGGTGAGGTCCGCCGAGAGGATGCTGGGAGCGATGCGGATCCCGCGGGTCACTGGGGAGCCCGGGCGACGATGAGATTCACCACGAGTCCAGGCGGCGCGAGCGTTTGCGCCCCGGGCTGTTGTCCGATGACGGTGCCCGGATTGGTGCCCGCCGTGCGCCGCCGCGTCACCGCCCCGACGACCAGGCCCGCGTCCTCGAGCTTGGCCCGGGCGTCGGAGAGTGTGAGTCCCACGACGTCGGGTACGGGGATGGTGGGCGCGCCCCGGTTCACCACCAGGATGATGCCGGTGCCGGGGTTCGCCACACTCGAGGCCGGGGGACGGGTCACCACCACCAGGCCCGGCGGAACGCTCGGCGCCTGCACCGAGTCGGTTCGCGCCACGGTCAAGCCGGCTGCCATCAGGATCTGCTGCGCCATTCCCGCATCGTAGCCGGTGACGTCGGGCACGGCGACTTTCGACGGACCGCCGCTGGTGACGAGTGTGACCCGGGTGCCCGAGGGAGCATCCACGCCGGGAGGCGGATCCTGCCAGACCACGGAGCCCGCGGGAGCCGTGGGGTGAGACTCGGTGCCGGAGTCCCGAACCTGGAGGTCCGCTTTCTGGAGGGCCTGCACGGCGTCGGTGCGGGCCATGCCGAGCACCCGGGGGACGGGATGTCTCGAGCGGAATACCGGAGCCGGAAACAGGAACAGCGCCGCCAGCAGGTATCCCGCCAGCGCCGCGCCGAGGCAGTACGCGGCCCATCGCACCGCCTGCCGGCGGTTCAGCTCGGGCGGGCGGGCCTTCCAGGCGATGCCCCACGTCGACAGAGGCGGCATATGCCGGCGAAAGCGCATCAGCGCGCCCGCACCAGTCGCGCTGCGAATGCCCCATCCATCCCGTCACGCTGGGGAAGGGTCTGGAGGTCTCCGGCGGGCGTCACGAGCCCCGCGCTCTCCGGTACCGAGCCCGAAACCGGGGCGCGGCCGAAAGCCGGCTGCTGGGTCAGGAAATCCTCCACGATCGCTTCATTCTCTTCGGGCTCCAGCGAACAGGTGGCATACACCAGCGTACCCCCCGGCTGGACCAACCGCGCGGCGGCCGCGAGCAGGCGGCGCTGGCGGACGGCGGCGCGTCCGAGGGCTTCGGGCGTGATCCGCCAGCGGGCGTCGGGGTGGCGGGCCATCGTGCCGGTAGCGGTGCAGGGAGCGTCCACCACGACCGCATCCCAACTGTCGTTCGGAAAGGGCGCGGAGAAAAGATCGGCGCAAAGCACTCGAATCGCCACTCCGGCCCGGCGCGTGTTCTCGATCAGCCGGACCAGCCGTTCCCGCCGGACGTCCCCGGCCACGACCCGGGCGCCCAGACGCTCCAGGGTGACCGCTTTCCCTCCCGGCGCCGCGCACCCATCGTAGCACGCGGACCCCGGCGCTACGCCTGCGAACCGGCAGACCAGCTGGGCCGCGGCGTCCTGGACGATGAACGCGCCGTCGGCAAAGCCGGGGAACTCCGCGGGAAAGAGCGCCGCGCCGGGCGGGCCCCGGAGAATCCGGCAGCCGGCCCCGTGAGGGGCGGCGGCGACCTCCAGCCCCGCCTCCCGTAACCGCGCCTCGAGGCGCGGCTCGTCCCAACGAGCGGGTTGAATCGTGAGCACCGGCCTGCCGTCGTTCCATTCTTCCAGACGCCCGGTATCCGCGGCGCCGAAACGAGCGGCCCACCGGCTGGTGAGCCATCCGGGATGTGTGGGACCCGTGTCGGGGGACGCGGGCTCCCCGTCGGAGCCCTCGAACCGGCGCAGCGCCTGGTTGACGTACCCGCTGGCGCCCTCGCCTGCGGCTTCACGCGCCAGCTCGACCGAGGTCGAAACGGCCGCGTGGGCGGGCACCCGGGTCAGCCAGCGGAGCTGGTAGGCACCGAGGCGCAGGACGTCGTGCAGGCGGGGATCGGCGCGGGAGAGATCGAGAGCCCGGTCCAGCTCGGCTCGGCGGCGGAGTACTCCGGCCGCCAGCTCGTGCGCCAGCCGGCGGTCTCGATCCTCCAGCTCCGACACCGCCCGGTCGCGGGCTTGATCGAACGGCACGCCACGGGCCACGGCGCGGAGGATCGCCAACGCCGCGCGGCGCGCCGCGGTGGCGTCCTTAATCCAGCATCCCCTCGGTGGGAGATGACGGCACCGCGACTTCGCGCCGGGGCATACGGCCGGCCAGGTACGCCGCGCGGCCGGCTTCCACGGCCAGCCGCATGGCGTGGCCCATCAGCGCCGGATTCTGCGCCGCGGCGACGGCCGTGTTCATCAGGATGCCGTCCACGCCCTGCTCCATGGTGACACACGCATCCGACGCGGTGCCCACGCCGGCGTCCACGATCACCGGCACCTTGAGCCGGCGCTTGATGGTCCGCACGCTCACCGGATTGAGGAGTCCCAGGCCGCTGCCGATGGGAGACGCGAGCGGCATCACCGCCGCGCATCCGGCTTCCTCGAGCCGCAGGGCGGTGATCAGGTCCTCGTTGGTGTACGCCAGCACCTTGAACCCCTCAGCCACCAGGATGCGCGCTGCCTCGAGCAATCCGGCGACGTCGGGGAGCAGGGTCTCCTGGTCGCCGATGACCTCCAGCTTCACGAAGTCGTTGAATCCGGCCTCGCGGGCCAGGCGGGCGTACCGCACTGCCTCGTCGGCGGTGTAGCAGCCCGCGGTGTTGGCGAGAAGAAAGAAGCGCTTAGGGTCGAGGTGCCGGAGGATGCTGCCTTCGGCGCGGCGGTCGAGGTCCACCCGGCGCACGGCAACGGTGACGACGTCCGCGCCCGTCGCCTCGATGGCCCGGACCATGGTCTCCGGGTCCGCGTACTTCCCGGTGCCGATCATCAGGCGGGAGCGGAAGGTCTGACCGCCCACCAAAAAGGGGGTGTCCATCAGCCGCCTCCCACGAACTGCACCAGCTCGATGGCGTCCCCCGGGGCGACGCGGACCTCGCCCAGCGCCGGACGCCGGACGATCCGGCGGTTGTGCTCGACCACGACGGCGCGGGGGTCGAGGGACAGCGTCCCCAGCACGTCGAGCAGGGTCGCGCCCTCGGCGACGACGCGGGGTGATCCGTTCACCACAATGGTCACTCGATCTCCTTCATAATCTCCCGCACCGCCTGCCTCGCGTCCGGTGCGTCCCACAAAGCACGGATGACCGCCACGCCGTGCACTCCCGCGGACCTCACGTCCCGCGCGTTGGCCCGCGTGACACCCCCGATGGCCACCACCGGGAGGCCGAGTGCCACGAACCGGGCCAAACCTCTGACGCCGAGCGGGGGCGCTTCCGGGTGGGTGGGGGTCGGGAAGACCGGGCCTACCAGAAGATAGTCGGCTCCTCCATCCCGCGCGGCAGCGGCCTCTTCCAGGGTGTGTACGGACGCGCCGATCCACCAGTACACGGACAGGCGGCGGGCGTCCCGCGGCGTGAGCCCGCCGGCGGAGAGCTGCACGCCCGCGGCGCCGGCGGCCAGGGCCACGTCGAGCCGGTCGTTGACGAACAGCCGGTTCGGGGCGGCCTCCGCGAGAAGCCTGGCCAACTCGAGGTGCGCGCGGCCCGTCAGCGAGTGCCCGCGGGCGTGCAGCGCGACGGAACCGGCGGAGCCGAGCGCCCGGGCCCGGTCGGCGAGATCGGGGAGATGCGCGATCCGTTCGTCGGTGACGGCGTGGAGCCGGGGGAGAGTGGCGAGGGGGCGGGAGCTCACACCATCCGCTGCCCGGCCCGCACCCCTCGTCCCCGAATCCACTCTACCGCGCCCATCCGGGGCTTCCCCGACGGCTGGACTTCAGAGATCGCGAGGGCGCCTGCTCCGGCCGCGATGACCAGCTCGCGCTCCGCGCGCAGCACATCCCCGGGCGTGCCGCTCCCCGGCGCGGGGACGGCGCCGAACAGCTTGACCTCGAGTCCTTCGAGCGTGGTCCACGCGCCGGGCCTGGGGTCGAGCGCCAGGATGGTGCGGCGGATGGTGGCGGCGTCCCGGTCCCACGCGACGTGTCCCGTCTCCCGCGTGATCTTGGGCGCGTACGTCGCCCGCTCGTGATGCTGGGGAACCGGCGCCGGTCCGTCGGCCTCCATCATGGCCAGCGTCTCGATGAGCGCCTGGGCGCCGACCTCCGCGAGGTGGGCGGAGAGCTCGCCGCCGGTGACGTCCGGGGCGAGCTGGTGGGGGATCTGGTGGAGCACCGGACCGGAGTCGAGCCCTGCTTCCATCAGCATGATGGTAACGCCGGTCTTCTCGAGCCCGTTCAAGATGGCCCACTCCACCGGCGCGGCGCCCCGGAGCTCGGGAAGGAGCGACGGGTGCACGTTGACCATCCCCCGGCGGGGGACCGCAAGCAGCTCGGGCGAGAGAATGTGGCCGTACGCCACCACGACACCGATTTCGGGGCCGAGCTGGGACATCTGCGCAATGAACGCGGGGTCCTTGGGACGCTCGGGTTGCAGCACCGGGAGACTCTCGGCAATCGCGGCGGACTTGACGGGTGACGGGATCAGCGTGGAGCGGGAGCGGCCCTGGGGCTTGTCCGGACGGGTGACGACCGCGGCGACCTCGAAACCTTCTCCGACCAGGGCGAGCAGCGACGGCACCGCGAACTCCGGCGTGCCGAAGAAGACGACCCGCATCTAGAGCTCGCCCGCCGGCTCCGGAACGACGTCTTTGACGTAGCCGGTCTGTCCCTTCCGGGCTCGACGCCACTTGGACATGAGGGACGCGCGCTTGACGGCGGTGAGGTGATCCAGGAAGAGGATGCCGTCCAGGTGGTCCACCTCGTGCTGGACCGCGCGGGCCTTGTATCCGGAAATCTCCAGGCGGTAGGGCTTGCCGTCGCGATCAAGGGCTTCGAGCGAGATGTCGACCGGCCGCTCGACGTCGCCGAAGATCTCGGGAATGGACAGGCACCCTTCCTCGGCGGTTTCCACCAGGTCGCCCCGCGGAATCACGATCGGGTTGATCAGCACGAGGGGGTCCGGCTTTTCCTCCCCGACATCCACCACCGCCACCCGCAGCGGCACGCCTACCTGGTTGGCGGCGAGCCCCACGCCTTTGGCGGCGTGCATGGTGTCGAACAGATCGTCGACGAACTGCCGGACGACGTCGTCCACGTCGGGTACGAGCTTGGCGCGCTCGCGCAGCACCGGAGATCCCAGCACGTGAAGGGACCGGATGGTCACGACTTCTTGGCCCCCCCTCCCGCGTCCTCGCGGTTCAACACCGCGGTGATGTTGCTCCGTGCCACCAGGAGGCGCGACTCGGCGCTCTTGATGGTCACCTCGGTGTCCTTCAGGAAGATCACCTCGCCGATGATACCCCCGGACGTGACGACCTGATCGCCCTTCTGCAGCGAGGCGAGGAGCTCCTGGTGCTTCTTCTGCTGCTGGCGCTGGGGCCGGATGAGGAGGAAATAGAGGATGCCGCCGATGGCCGCGAACTGGATCACCAGCACGAACAGCGGCTGGGTGCCGGCCTGGCCGGACGGAGCGAACAACAATGCGAGGATGCCGTGCATGGTCAGACCGTTCCCGAGTTGAGGTAGCGAAGCCGCCAATCGGCGGCCCACGAAGCCAGGTTCCCCCGCCGGATGGCGAGCCGCAAGGCGCCCGCGAGACGGATCAGGAACCGCACGTTGTGCAGGGACAGCAGTCGCAGCCCCAGGAGCTCGCCCGCGACGAACAAGTGGCGCAGGTACCCGCGCGAGTACCGGGTACAGGTCTCGCAGTCACAGGCCGGATCGAGGGGCGACGCGTCGTCCTTCCAGCCCGCGTTTCGGATGTTCACCACCCCGTCGTCCGTGAACGCCGAGCCGTTCCGGCCGTTGCGCGTGGGGGCGACACAGTCGAACAGGTCCAGCCCTCGCTCCACGCCCGCCACCAGATCTTCCGGAAATCCGACGCCCATAAGATAGCGGGGAATGGCAGGGGGGAGCCGAGGCGCGAGCGCCGACAGGGTCTCATACATCTCGACCTTCGCCTCGCCGACGGAGAGCCCGCCCACCGCGATGCCGGTCCAGTCTCCCCGGGCCATCGTGCCGTCCAGGGAGGTCCGACGGAGGTCGGGATGGGTCCCGCCCTGAACGATGGGCCAGAGGGCCTGACGGCCGGGGGCGTCCTGCGTCAGCTCGCGGTGGCGCGCGGCGCAGCGTTCGAGCCACCGGAGCGTCCGCTCCAGCGCGTCGCGGCTGGTGGCGGCATCCACCCGTCCGGGCGCCACGTGATCGAACGCCATCGCGATGTCGGCGCCCAGCGTCCACTGAATTTCCATCGCGCGCTCGGGCGTGAGCCGCCGCCGCCCCCCGTCCACGTGACTCTGGAATTCGACGCCATACTCGTCCACCGTGCGCAGGCCCTCCAGCGAGAACACCTGGAAGCCGCCCGAGTCGGTCAAGAGCGGACCGTCCCAGGACATGAAGCGGTGCAGTCCACCGAGCTTCGCGACCGTCTCCTCACCGGGCCGGACGTGGAGGTGGTATGTGTTCGCCAGCACCAGCCTCGCGCCGATGGTCTTCAGGTCGAGCGGCGAGAGCGCGCGCACGGTCCCCTGTGTGCCCACGGGCATGAACGCCGGAGTCTCCACGGTCCCGTGGGGCAGGGTGAGGGTGCCGGCGCGGGCGGCGCCGGCGGTATGGTCGATTTGGAATTCGAACAATCAGCCCCCCCGTTTGTCCCAGGCCAAGGCCTGGGCCCGGTGAAGCACTGCGCCTAGGCGCAACGCAGTTCGGGCCCAGGCTTGAGCCTGGGAACGACGAGCGGGCGCTTCCCTCATATCAGCACCATCGCATCTCCATAACTGTAGAACCGGTACCCCTCGGCGACCGCCGTCCGATAAGCCTCCAGCACCCGCTCCATGCCCCCGAAGGCGCAGACCAGCATGAGCAGTGTGGACCGGGGAAGATGGAAGTTCGTGACCAGCCGGTCCACCGCTTTGAATCGATAGGGCGGCAGAATGAAGGCACGGGTTTCTCCGGACCCCGCGTGGATCCGGCCCGCGTCGTCCGCCACTGTCTCGAGCGTCCGGACCACGGTGGTCCCCACGGCCCAGACGCGCCCGCCGCGCGCCCGCCGCGACTCGATCTCCTCGGCGGTTTTTGGCGTGACCGAGTAGACCTCGGGGTGCATGACGTGCGCCGCGGGGTCGTCGACCTCGACGGGCTTGAACGTACCCGGCCCGACATGGAGATCGAGTGTCACGATGGACGCGCCGCGGTCCCGGATCCGGATGAGCAGCTCCGGCGTGAAATGAAGTCCCGCAGTGGGAGCCGCCACGCTGCCGTCGTGGGCGGCGTACACGGTCTGGTAGCGCTCCCGGTCGGCGGGCTCCGGGGCGCGGGTGATATAAGGAGGGAGGGGTACCTCCCCGTACCGGGCCAGCGTGGCACGGCCGTCGAGTGCCCCGACAAACCGGACGCGCCGCAACCCGCCGCCCAGCACTTCCACAATCTCGACAGCGGCGTCCGGGCCGAAGGTGACGCGACGGCCGGGCTTCAGCTTCCCGCCCGGGTGCCCCATAGCTTCCCAGGTTCCGTCGGCGAGCTCCCGCACCAGCAGGATCTCCGCCACACTGCCTGCGACCGTGAGGGAGTCCTTTCGGGAGTCCCGCTGGCCGTGCAGCCGCGCCGGAATCACCCGGGACGCATTGAGCACGACGACATCCTCCGGGGCGATCAGCTCCGGCAGGTCCGAAAAGTGGCGGTGCGCGACGGGGCCGCCCGCGCGGTCCAACAGCAGCAGACGGGAAGCGGAGCGGTCGGTCAGCGGAGTCTGGGCGATGCGGTCCGGCGGCAGGTGGTAATCGAAGTCGCCGGTCGAAAGGGAGCTCGTCACCCGTCGAAGATGCTCGGCTGCTCGGCGGTGGAGGGCGGCGGGAATCCGAAATGGCGGTAGGCGGCTCCGGTGGCGCAGCGCCCGCGGGGCGTGCGCGCCAGGAATCCCTGCTGCATCAGGAAAGGCTCGTACACTTCCTCCAGAGTCCCGGGATCCTCACCCACCGCCGCGGCGATGGTGGTGAGGCCGACGGGGCCGCCCGCGAACTGCTCGATGATGGTCTTGAGCAGGCGGGCGTCCATGTCGTCCAGCCCGAACTCGTCCACGTCCAGCCGGGCGAGCCCGTCCTTGGCCACTGCCGCCGTGATCTTTCCGTCGGCGCGCACCTGCGCGTAGTCCCGGACGCGCTTGAGCAGCCGGTTGGCGACGCGCGGCGTGCCGCGGCTCCGCCGCGCGATTTCCGCCACGCCCGCCGCATCGGCCGGCACCTCGAGGATCTTGGCCGAGCGCGAGAGGATGTGGGTCAGGTCGTCGGGCGGATAGTACGAGAGCCGCTCCACCAACCCGAACCGGGCCCGCATGGGCGGGGTGAGCAGGCCGAAGCGGGTGGTGGCGCCGATGAGCGTGAAGTGCTCCAGCGTCATGGGCAATGTCTGGGCGTGTGGACCATCCGCGATCCGGACGTCCACGCGGAACTCCTCCATGGCGGGGTAGAGGAATTCCTCGATGGCCGGGCGCAGCCGGTGAATCTCGTCGATGAAGAGAATGTCCCCGGTCTTGAGGGACGTCAGCACGCCCACCAGGTCTCCCGGCCGCTCCAGCACCGGTCCCGACGTGATGCGGATCTCGACGTTCATCTCCCGCGCCATCAACAGCGCGAGCGTGGTCTTGCCTAGGCCGGGGGGTCCGAAGAACAGCGTGTGATCGAGCGGTTCACGGCGGCGGCGCGCCGCGTCCATCGCGATCTGAAGCGACTCTTTGACTTTGGGCTGCCCGACGAAGTCGTCGAGACGTGAGGGCCGGAGGGCGGCGTCCGACAGCCGCTCGTCCGGGAGGGCTTCGGGGGTGGTGACTTCGGGCCGGCTCACGAGCCCGCGGGCCGCGCCTGCCAGCGCACCGGCCGGGCGTCGGCCTCGATCTCGTGCCGCGTATGGCAGGTGACGCAGGCGTCCGTGGAGTGCCGCTCGCCGTCGGCCACCAGCCGGCGGTTGGTGCTGCCACAACGGGTGCAGATC
Organism: Gemmatimonadales bacterium; assembly: GCA_035568195.1. GTDB lineage: Bacteria > Gemmatimonadota > Gemmatimonadetes > Gemmatimonadales > GWC2-71-9 > 40CM-2-70-7. The sequence goes on along the minus strand of DATMOQ010000225.1, from coordinate 13,916 downwards.
CACTCGGCGGTCGTCATCGTCATCCGTGGGTGAGGAGTTGCAGCGCCCGTCGCACCAGCGGCTCGGTGCCGTCGGCGTCGGCGGGGGCGCCTGATTCGCTCAAAGCCCGGCGCACGGCCCGATCCGATTCGGCGGGCGAGTACCCCAGCCGCTCCAGGGCCTGCCGGGCCGCGCGGGCCCCTCCGGCCAGCGGGGCGGTCGCGGCGCCCGCGGCGCTGCCATCCACAAAGTCGCCCACCTTGTCGGCCAGTTCAAGCACCAGCCGCTCGGCCGTCTTCTTCCCGACGCCAGAGACCGACGCCAGGGTCGCGACGTCGCGGTCGCGGATGGCGCGGGCCCCGCGCTCGAGGCCCAGGGCCGACACCAGTGCCATCGCGAGCTTTGGCCCGACGCCCGAGACCGTCATCAGGCGCTGGAAGAACCGCCGCTCGGTCTCGGCGCCGAAACCGTAGAGGGTCCAGGCATCGTCGCGCACCACCAGCTCCGTGGCGAGCGTGACGTCGCCGCCCGCGGGGCCCAGTCGCTCCAGGACGCCGACGGGAACCACCACCTCGTAGCCCACGCCGGCCGCGGTGTCGATGATGACGCGGTCTCCGTGCACGGCGGCGATCCGCCCGGTGAGGCGCGTGATCACGAGCGGATGATGTGGGTGAGGGCCACGGCCACGCCGTCGGCGGCGTCGGACGGCTTGGGCGCCGCGGAGAGTCGCAGCAGCCGGGCGACCATCGCGGCCACCTGGGCCTTGGGCGCGCCGCCGGCGCCGACCACCGTCTTCTTGATCCGGGCCGGGGAGTATTCGGCGATGACCACCCCGCTCTGCGCGGCGGCCAGGAGAACGACCCCCCGGGCGTGGCCGAGCACGAGGGTGGTGCGGACGTTCTTATGATAGAAGGCGTCTTCGAGGGCGAGGTGGGTGGGGCGGTGCCGCTCGATCAGCTCGATGATTCCGGCGTACAGCTCGGCGAGCCGGACCGGGAGGGCCCCCGTCCGGGGCAGGCGGATGACGCCGCATTCCACGAGATGTCCGAACCCTGGCTCGCCGTTGCGCTCGACGATGCCATAACCGGTCACCGCCGTCCCCGGGTCGACGCCCAGGACCTTCACGTCACCCGTCGATCGCCGCCAGCGCCTCGGCGTCGATATCGAAGTTGGACGACACCTTGGCGACGTCGTCGGTTTCTTCCAGGGCTTCCACCAGAGCCAGCAGGCGTTTGGCGTCTCCCCCGTCGACTTTGACGGTGTTCTTGGGAATGCGGGCGATTTCCGCGCTCTGCACCTTGAACTTCTTCGCCGCCAGCGCGTCGCGCACCGCGTGCAGCTGCAGGGGCGGCGCGGTGACGATGAAGACGTCGCCGTCGCGGGCGAAGTCGTCGGCGCCGGCGTCGAGGGCGGCTTCCATCGCCGAGTCCTCGTCGACCCCGCCCGCCTCGAGAATGATGTGGCCTTTGCGGTCGAACATCCACGCCACCGAGTTGGTGGCGCCCAGGTTGCCCCCGTTCCGGGAGAAGATGTGGCGGATGTCCGCGACGGTCCGGGTCGGGTTGTCGGTGGTCGCGTCGATGATGATCGCCGCCCCTCCGGGACCGTAGCCCTCGTACGTCACTTCCTCATAGGTGACGCCGGCCAGCTCGCCGGTACCCTTCTTCACCGCCCGGTCGATGTTGTCGGACGGCATGTTCTCGGTCTTGGCCGCCTCGATGGCGGTGCGGAGGCGGGCGTTGCCGGCCGGATCACCCCCTCCGGCTTTGGCGGCGATCGTGATTTCGCGGATGAGACGGGTGAACAGGGCGCCGCGCTTGCGGTCGGTCACCGCCTTCTTCCGCTTGATCTGCTTCCATTTACTGTGGCCAGCCATGCGACACTCCCGGCGCGTCCGAAATGGTGTGCTGAAAGGAACTTACAACTTGACCCGACAGCGCCGCCACGGCTAGGATTCGCCCCCATGCGCCAACGCTTCTTGCCGATGTTTCTCCTCGCGGGACTGGCCCTCGTCGGGTGCCAGCGCCGGGGTCAGGTTTCGCCACAGATCGTGGCCAAGTCGCTCAAGGGTGTGCTCGTGTACCCGCGATCGGTCCTGGTATCGATGGCTTCGGGGGACAGCGCGGGCCAGTTGACGCTCTCGAGCCAGGACGCTCCGGACAGCGTCGCGTCCTGGTTTCGCAACAGCCTGGCGCTGAACAACTGGACCCTGCAGAGTGACGCCCGGCAGACCGACGGCTCGATCCTGATCTATGCCGAGCGCGGGACGCAGCCGCTGTGGATCAGCATCCAGGACGTGGCGGGCGCGCGGGGGACCAGCTACACGGTGACCGGCGCGATCGCCGGCAGCGCAGATTCGACCGCCCGGGGTGATTCGACTCAGCGATCCGGGTCGAGCATGTCCTCGAAGCGCATCCACCGGCGGTAGAAGTACAGGTCGACGAAGCCGGTCGGCCCGTTCCGGTTTTTCACCACCGCCACCTCCGTCGCGCCTTCCACGCCTCCCGATGGGGCGTACATCTCCTCGCGAAAAATCGTCAGCACCTGATCGGCGTGCTGCTTCACGGCCCCCAGAGTCCCGAAGTCGTCGAGCGTCGGCCGCGGGTTGGGGCGTTGGGGCGTGAAGGCGGGCAGCTGGGCGACGACCACCACCGCCAGCTGGCGGTCCACGGCCAGGGCTTTGAGGCGGCGCAGCGTGAGCGCAAGCTCCTCGTCCTGGGTGTTGCGGTCGGCGGCGGCGGGCGGGGGCACGAGCTGGAGGTAGTCGATCATCAGGAGATCCGCCTCACGGGGCGGATCCAGGCGCGCGGCGAGGGCGTCGAAGTGCTCGGCGGCGAGCGGCAGGATGCTGATCGGGAGGCCCCGGAGCCGCACCGCCGCGGCCCCGATCCCGGCGCGCTCCTGGTCGTTCACTCGTGCGACGCGCAGCTCGTCGACGGTGACCCGCCCCTCGATGGCCAGCGCGCGCTCCATCAGGCGCTCTTCATTCATCTCCCCCGACAAGAACACCACCTCAGCCCCGGCCTGTGCGGAGCGGAGCGCCATCCCCAGCGCGAGGGCCGACTTCCCGGACCCCACATCGCCGCCGAGCACCACGAGATCGGTGCGGCGCAGGCCGCCACCCAGGAGCCGGTCGATGGACGGGAATCCGGTGGGCACCGTGTCGTCGAGCGGGACGCCGGGGCGCTGGGCATCCACCCGCGCCACCAGGCGCTCCACCGACGAGCCTCGGGCAATCCGGCGGGGACGCATTCCTCAATCTACGCGCGCGGCGCGGGCCGCGAGGGACATGGCGTCCGCGGCTTCGGGGCCCAGCACGTCCCGCGCCGGAGCCACGAGCTGGGTCAGGACCACCGCGGCGGCGGCTGGCGTGGCCGGGTCCAGGTGGGTGCGGGCCGCGGCCAGCGCGCGCTTGAGGGGCGCGGGCAGCGCGAGGGAAGCGAGGCGGGTCTCGAGCGCCTGGAGTCTCCGGCGGTGATTCTTCGCGGACACCGGCGCGGGCGGGAGGAGCCCCTCCGCGGCGCGCAGCGTGAGCCAGAGCGCGTACAGTCCGTCGCGCCGGGGCCCGCGCGGCGCCGCGGCGACCAGCGCCACCAACCGGTCTTCGGCGCCACTGGTCGCGCGAATCATCCGCCGATCCGGAGCGCGGCGGAGTCCACCTCGAGCGGCGTGATGTCGTCGAGACAGCGGTGGTGCCCCATCGGGCAGCGGTTGGAGCCCATGGCCGAGCAGGGGCGGCAGTCGAGGTCCCGTTCGAGCACTTCCGCGCGGGCCTGGTAGGGCATGAACCCGAACTGCCGCACGGTGGGCCCGAAGAGGGCGACCACCGGCGCTCCGACACCCGTGGCCATGTGCATCACCCCTGTGTCTCCCGATACCACCACGCGCGCGCGGGAGAGCAGCGCGCCGGTTTCCTGCAGCGAGAACGCGCCCGCCACGCTCCGTACGTTGCCGATCTGCGTGGCGACCCCGCGATCAGCGGCGCCGCCGACGATGATGGGGACGAGACCCCGGGACGTGAGTCGGGCGGCGAGCGCGGCCCAATGCGCCGGGGGCCACCGCTTGGTCGCGTGAGCCGCGCCGGGCGCGAGCACCGCCAGCGGGACGCCGCCCAGCCCTTCGGTGGTGATCCACTCCTCGACGCGGGCCCGCGGCTGCGGTCCGATCGCGAACTCGGGAGGCCCGCCGTCGGGCAGCACGTCCAGGTGGCGCGCCGCCTCGAAGTAGCGCTCCGGCACGGGCCCAGCGGCGCCGTACCAGTCGAGCTTGGTGGAGATGAGCCAGCCCCGGGCGAGCTTCCGTTTCCGGTATCCGGACCATTGTCCCGGGAGCAGCAGACGCAAGGCGCGGCTGCGCAGGGAGCCGTGGAGATCGAGCCCGTGGGTGGGGGCCAGCGGCCGGAGCCGCCGGGCCAGGTGCCGGACCGGTTCGTCGGGCTCGAGGGCCACGACGCGGGTCAGATGCGGATTGTCGGACACCAGCGGCACCAGCGCGCGCTTGGTGACGAACGTGAGCGCGGCCTCGGGGTGACGTCGTTTGAGGGCGCGGACGAGCGGCGTGGTCAGCACGACGTCGCCGATGGAGCTGAAGCGCACCAGCAGGATCGACAACACGGGGGGGATTGTACCCTCTCGTTGCCCGCCTTCGCCAGCCGGGCTAGCTTTTTCGCACATGGCGCGTCCCAAGAGCATCCTGTGGGTCGATGACGAAGTCGAAGGACTCGCCGGGCACCGCCGCTTTCTCGAACAGCAGGGATTCTCCGTCGAGCAGGCGGCCCACGGAGACGACGCGCTCGCGCTTCTGCGGCGGCAGCCCTACAGTGTCGTACTGCTCGACGAGCAGATGCCCGGTCGCCGCGGCCTCGAGCTCCTGAGCGAAATCCGCAGCATCGATCCCGCCATGCCCGTGGTGATGGTCACCCAGAGCGAAGACGAAGGCACGCTCCGCGAGGCCATCGGCATCCAGGTGGACGACTACCTGGTCAAGCCGGTGCAGCCCCGGCAGATCCTTTCCGTGATCACCCGGCTCCTGGAAGGCGACCGCATCCGTCAGCAGCGGCTGGCGCGCGACTTCGTCGGCCGCTTCCGCGAGCTCGAAGGGCGGCGCGCCTCCAGTCTGGCCTGGCGCGAGTGGACCGAGTACGTGGTGGAGCTGGCGCGTTGGGAGGTCAAGCTGGCCGCCGCGTCCGAACCGGGCCTGGCCGAAGCGCTCCACTCCCTGCAGGTGGCGCTCCGGAAGGATTTCACGGAATTCGTGAAGCGGAACTATGCCAAGTGGCTCGCGAACCCCGAGGGGGACCGCCCCCCGCTCTCGGTGGACGTGGGCGCGGAGTTTCTGCTGCCGGTGCTCAAGCGCACGGGCAAGGTGCTGTTCATCGTCATCGACTGCCTGCGGCTCGACCAGTGGGAGGTGCTGCGCGACCTGGTGACGCCGATGTTCGACATCGAGGAGTCCCACTACTTCGGGATCGTACCCACCGCGACTCCCTACGCCCGGAACGCGATTTTTTCCGGGCTCTATCCCATGGAGATCGCGGCCCGCCATCCGGAGTGGTGGGGACACGCCTCGGACGACGAGAGTCTGAACGCGCACGAGGCCGAGCTGCTCACGGAGCAGCTGGCCGACCTGCTGGAGCGTCCGGTGCCGGTGCGGTACGAAAAGCTCTTCACGGCCGCCGACGGCGCGGAGCTGCTCAAGCGCCTGCCCGCCCATCTGGCCCAGGAGGGCGTGACCGCCCTCGTGTTCAACTTCATCGACCAGCTGACGCACGGCCGCTCCGAGAGCGCCATCCTGTACGAAGTGGCCCGTGACGCCGACGCGCTGCGCGGGCTCACCCGGACCTGGTTCGAGCGCTCGCCGGTGATGGCCGCGCTCGCGGAGGCCGAGCGGCGCGGCGTGCCGGTGCTCCTCACTACCGATCACGGCTCCATCCACTGCGAGACGCCGGCGACCGTCTACGCCAAGCGGGACGCCACGCAGAACCTGCGCTACAAGTTCGGCGAAGATCTGCGGGCGGAAGACCCGGAGGCCGCGATCATCGTCGAGGATCTCAAGTCCTACGGGCTGCCCTCGATGGGGCTGGGCGTACGGCTGGCCCTGGCGGCGGGCGATCGCTTCTTCGTCTATCCCACCAAGCTGCGCGAGTACCAGGCCCGGTATCGCGGCTCGTTCCTGCACGGCGGCGTTTCCCCCGAGGAAATGATCCTTCCGGTGGCGCTGCTCACCCCCCGCGCGCGCGGGGGAGGGCCCCGCTAGATGCGCGGGGGCGCGCGCCTCGTCTCGCTGCTCCGTCCCTATGCCTGGCTCTTCATCGCCACGATGCTCGTCACCGTGGTGGCGTCCGTGCTGGACGGCTTCTCCCTCTCGATGCTGGTGCCGTTCCTGCGGACCATCTTCAAGGAATCGACGCTCCTGCCGGTGGGCGGGTCCAGGGCGCAGGCGATCATCGCGTGGATCACGGGCCCCCTGATCTCCACGGGGTCCCCGCAGGACGCGCTGCGCAGCGTCGTGGTGGTCCTCCTGGTGGCGCTCGTTCTCAAGAACGCGGCCGAGTATCTGGCGGCGTACTGGAACGTGGTGATCCAGGAGAACGTGGTCAGAGACCTGAGGCTCCGTCTCTTTTCGCACCTCCAGACGCTCCCCCTCGGCTACTTCCAGCAGACCAAGGGCGGGCAGACCATCGCCCGCCTGATCAACGACACCGACCAGGTGAAGACCGCGGTGACGGCGGCCCTCGCGTCATTCTTCCAGAACATCGTGATGATCATCGTTTACCTGGGCATCATGCTGTCGATCTCGGTGCGGCTCTCCCTGGTCGCTCTCGTGCTCGCACCGGTTCTGCTCGTCATCATCCGTCCCTTGATCAATCGCCTGCGCCGCCGCTCCCGTGAGATGGTGGCCGAGCGGGGGGACCTGACCAGCGTGGCGGGGGAAATGGTAGGCTCGATCAAGCTCATCCGGGCTTACGTGGCGGAGCCCTACGAAGAGCGCCGGTTTCTCGAGATGGCGAACCGGTACCGGAAGCGGGTGCTCCGGGCCCAGCGCTTCTCGTCTCTGACCAGCCCGGTGAGCGAAGTGTTCGGCGGCGTCGTGCTGGTATGCGTGCTCTGGTACGGCACGATGCTCGCGCTGGCGAACACCATTCGCCCCGAGGAGCTGATGCTCTTTCTGGTAATGGCGCTCCGGTTGATGTCGCCCATCAAGTCGATCTCCAATTATCCCGGCGTCATGGCCGGCGCCCTGGCGTCCGCGGAGCGCGTGTACGAAGTGCTCGACCTCCCCTCGAGCGAGCGGGACACGCCGGGGGAGCTGGCGGCGTCGTTTCAGGAGACGATCGAATATCGGGGGGTCTCCTTCGCGTACGCCGGCAACGCCGCCGTGCTCCACGACGTCAGCTGCACCGTGAAGCGGGGGCAGGTGCTGGCCATCGTGGGGCCGTCGGGCGCCGGAAAAACCACGCTGGTGGACCTGCTGCCGCGTTTTTACGAACCGACGGCGGGCGCGGTGCTGATGGATGGAAAGCCGTTGACCGGCTTCAGGCGGTCCTCACTCCGCGGGCTGATGGGCATCGTGTCGCAGGAGACGATCCTGCTCAACGACACCGTGTTCGCGAACGTCGCCTACGGCCGCCAGGATTTTTCGCTCGAACAGGTCCGGGCCGCGGCCCGGGCCGCGAATGCGGACGACTTCATCTCCCGGCTGCCCCAGGGCTATGACACCCTCCTGGGCGAGCGCGGAACCCGGTTGTCCGGCGGAGAGCGCCAACGGATCGCCATCGCGCGGGCGGTGCTGCGGGACCCGCCCATCCTCATTCTCGACGAGGCGACGAGCCAGCTCGACACCGAGTCGGAGCGCCTGGTGCAGGACGCCATCGACAACCTGATGCGCCACCGGACCGTGCTCGTCATCGCGCATCGCCTGGCCACCGTCCAGCACGCGGACCTGATCATCGTGCTGAGGGACGGCAGGATTGTGGAGCGTGGGAACCACGCCGAGCTTTATGCGGCCGACGGCCTCTATCGTCGCTTGCATAACCTGCAGTTCAGAACCTGACACCCGGCGCCTGCCCATGCTTTCAGGCTTTACCATCGTCCGCAACGCCGTGAAGCTCGACTTCCCCATCGTCCCCGCCATCCAGTCCGTGCTCAAGGTCTGCGACGAGGTGGTGGTGAACGTGGGCAAGTCGGACGACGACACCCGCGACCTGGTGACCTCCATCGGCGACCCCCGGATCCGGATTCTCGACACGGTCTGGGATTTCACCAAGAAGAACGAGATGCTGGGGATGGAGACCCGCCGCGCGATGGATGCCTGCCGGGGCTCCTGGGGGATTTATATCCAGGCCGATGAGGTCCTGCACGAGGACGGCGCCCGGATCCTGAAGGAAAAAGTCGCCGCCTGGGATGCAGACGAGCGCGTGGAAGGTCTGCTGGTCAATTATCTCCACTTCTACGGCGGCCTCGACATCGTCGCCAAGAACCGCCGCTGGTACCGACGCGAGGTGCGCTGCGTCCGTCTGGGCCGGGACATCCGTCCGTACCAGGGGTCGCAGGGATTCCGGGTAGGACCGGAGTACCGGAAGATCCGCGCCCGCGCCACGGACGCGGTGATGTTCCACTACGGCTGGGCCCGGCCCGCGCGAGCCATCCGGGAGAAATACGAGGCTTCCAAGGTGATCTATCCCTGGAGCAAAGAGCGGTCGGAGATGGAGCAGAAGCGCGGGTATCTCGAGTGGCTGCCCCTGCTCCAGAAATTCACCGGCAGCCACCCCGCCGTCGCCCGGCAGTGGGTGGAGGCCCGGGCCCACGACCCCGAGCGGGTCATCGGGCCCCGGGCGTTCAAGCCCGAGCACCTCCGGTTCTACCTCTCGGACTGGATCGAGCGCCTCACCGGCGCGCGCCTATTCGAGTTCCGGAACTACACCCTGGTGTAAGGGGTGGGGCGGCCGGGAGGCAGGGACCCGGTCTCCACCAGGTGCCGGTAGTACCGCAGGTACTCCTCCGCCATCACCCGGTGCGAGAAATACCGCTCGGCGTGCGCGCGACAGCGCGCCGGGTCGCGCGTGTCGATGGTCTTCGACGCCTCCACCATCTCATCCAGCGTGTCACCGAGCGCGCCCACCTCGGCGGTCACGATCTCGGGAAGCGCGCCGCGCCGAGTGCCCAGCACCGGCGTCCCCGAGAACAGCGCCTCGATGTTGGTCAGCCCGAACGGCTCGTCCCAGAGGGCCGGCATCCAGAGACACCGGGCACTCGCCAGCAGCTCGGCCTTTTTCTTGCCGTCCACCTCGCCCACGTACTTGATCCCCTTGGAGAACGTGGGGCGCCACCCCCCCGCCAGGATCAGCCGGCGGCCGGTGCGCTGAGCGCCTTCGATGGCCCAGTGGTAGCCCTTGGCTTGATGCAGGCGGCCGAGGAAGAGGTCGACATCCTCCTTGTCGGCGCGGAAGATGTGGTCGGCCGGGTCCAGCCCGTTGTAGACGAAGTGGTCACTGCCATGTCTCCGCGCGTGGTCCTGGGAGAGAAACACCGTGTAGGGGAGCTTCGGCTCGCCGGCCTTGAGGTTGCCGTGGAGGGTCTGGAGGAAGGGCCGCTTCGGGGGCTGCGCCACCGGGAAGTGGGCGTGGATCACGTCGACGTCCGCCGGCACCAGGCCCGACCAGTTCACGGTGCCGGCCCGCTGCTGCTTGGGAAGGAGCGGGACGAGAGTGACGCCCGGGATCTCGCTCCCGGCCGGAGCCAGGAGAGTGACTTTGTGGCCCAGCGCTCTCAGGCCGCTGATCAACGCGACGACCACCCGCTGACTCCCGCCGTACCCCGCCGTCGGGAGCCGGTGGTGGGAAGCGACCGCCACGTGCATGGAGCGTAGAGTATCACTACCTTCGTTCACATGCCAGCGGCGCCGCTCACGATTCTGCAGCTCACGTTTCAGGGCGACGGCGCGGGTTCCACCCAATCCATTTTCAACTTGTCGGACCACCTGCGCCGCCGCGGGCACCGCGTCATCCTCGGCGTCCGGGGCGAATCGCTGCTGGCGAAAATGGGCCGGGACTCCGGACTCCCGGTGGTTCCCCTCGACTTCACGCGCCTGCGCCTGCTCGCCCGTCGCCTGGCCGAGGTGATCGCGGCCGAGAAGATCGAAGTGATCAACTCCCATGCCACCCGCGATCGGCGCGCCCTCACGTGGCTTCGCTGGCGCGGGCGCCTGCGAGCGGGGTTCGTGGTCACCCGCCGCACCATGCCTCGCACCTCCCCACTCGAGCTCTTCGCCATCGGACACACCGCTGACCGCACCATCGCCGTCAGTGACGGGGTGGCCCGAGCCCTCGCCCGCCGGCTGCATCCCACCGGACGGCTCCGCGTGGTCCCCAACGGCATCGATCTGACCCGCGTCGACGCGCCGCCCCCTCCCGCGGCGATGGACGCCGCCCGCCGGGCGATCGGCGAAACCGCGGGGCGTCCGGTCATCGCCATCGCCGCGCGGCGGAAGGACCAGGACGTGGCGATCCGCGCGCTGGGAAACGTGGCGCGTCCCGTGGTGCTGATGTGCGCGGGAGTCGAGCCGGACGAGGAGCTGCGACACGCGGCGGCCCGGGTCCCCGAGCGCCACGCGGTTCGCTTCGCGTCATTCGCACCGGACGCGCTCGCGTTCTACCACCTGGCCCGGATCGCCGCGCTGCCCTCGCGGATCGAAGGTCTCTCGCAGGCTCTCCTCGAGGCTATGGCCCTGGGACTCCCGGTGGTGGCGTCCCGGGCCGGCGGGAATCCCGATCTGGTTACCGAGGATTCCGGGCTCCTGGTCCCCCCTCTCGATTCCCTCGCCTGGGCCGCCGCCTTCGAGCGGCTGCTCGCGGACGACGGGCTGGCCTCGCGATTGGGAGCGGCGGGGCGACTGCGGGTCCGCACGCACTTCACGCTGGAGCGCACCGCCGAGCGGACCGAGGCCGTATACCGCGAGGCCCTGGCCGCCATTAGGATTGAATAGGGTATGCCCGCCCCGGTCACCGTGGTGATCCCGACGCTGAACGAAGCCGCCCAGATCGAGGGGGCCGTCCGCTATCTCGGATGGGCGAGCGAAGTCCTGGTGGCCGACGGCGGATCGACGGACGGAACGCCGGGGCTGGCGCGGCAAGCGGGGGCGCGGGTGATCGACGTGCCGGGACTCACCATCGCCGGGCAGCGCAACGCGGCGATCGGGATGTCGAAGACCGAGTGGGTGTTCGCGCTCGATGCCGACGAGCGTATTTCGCCGGCCCTGGCCGCGGAGCTGGAACGGACCGCGACCAATCCGGCGCACGAGGCCTACGCGGTGGGGCGCCGCAACTACTACCTCGGCCGTCTGATGCGGCGGGGCGGGTGGGGCGACAACTGGGCGGTCCGATTTTTCCGGAAGGACCGGCGCTTTGTGGAGCGCCGGGTGCACGAAGGCCTCGAATCGGTGGCCGACACCGGGCGGCTCGTGGAGCCCCTCGAACACACCCCGTACCGGGACCTGAACCATCACCTCAAGAAGATCGATCTCTATGCGACGTGGGCGGCGCAGGACCTCAGGGACCGGGGCCGCCGTGCCCGCATCACCGACATTCTGGTACGGCCCCCGTTCAACTTCTGGCGCACCTACGTCCTGCAGCTGGGAATACTCGAGGGATGGCATGGCGCCGTTCTCTGCGGCCTGGGCGCGGTGAGCGTGTTTCTCAAATACACCCGGCTCTGGGAACTCGAGCGCCGCACCGATGCCTAAGACCCTCCTCTTGACCGACGAATTCCCCCCGATGCACACCGGGGTGGCGCGCATGATGGGCGAGATCGCCCTGCGGTATCCCAAGGGCGAGCTGCTCGTCTCCACCGGCCAGAACCGGGACGCCCAGGAAACCGACTCCCTGTTCCCGGCGCAGATCGACCGGCTGCCCATCCCCACCCGGTCGCTGTCGGGGCTCGCCGGCCTCCTGTTCTGGTCGCGCCGCGTGGTCACGCTGGCGCGCGAGACCAAGCCCCGGTTCGTCTGGTGCGACTCGATTCGCCCCGCCGCGTACGCCGCGAAGTGGACGCACGAGCGCGTCGGCACTCGGTACGGCGTCCTGGTGCACGGCGGAGACTTGTTGAAGGAGCTGCACAAGATCCATCACTCCGCCTTCGCCCGCCGCACCGCCCGCGCCCTCCTGGGCTCCGCGGCCGCCGTGGTCGCCAACAGCCAGTGGACCCGGGAGCAGGCCCAGACCGTCCTCCGCGAGCTGGGCCTCGACCCGCTCGCCGAGCGCGTCCGGGTGGTGCCGCTCGGCACCGACCCCGCGCAATTCCGGCCTGGTCTCGACACCCGCGAGGTGAGAGCGCGGTATCGCCTCGAGAACGGGAAGTGGGTGCTGACCGTGGCGCGCCTGGAGGCGTACAAGGGCATCGATACGTCGCTCAAGGCGGTGGCGCAGGTGCGGAAAGCGGGACACGAGATCGGCTATCTCGTGGTCGGAGCGGGAAAGAAAAAGGACGCGTTCAAGAAGCTCGCCGAAGAGCTCGGCATCGCCGATGCCGTGCGGTTCGTGGGCACGGTACCGGAGAAGGACCTCCCCGCCCTCTACAACACCGCCGAGGCGTACCTCGGCGTCTCGCGACGCGCCGAAGGGGCGCGGGTGGAGGGGTTCGGGATCGCGCTGGCGGAGGCGAGCGCGTGCGGATTGCCGGTGATCGCGGGCCGGAGCGGAGGAGTGGCCGAAGCGGTGCAGGAAGGGGAGACCGGATTCGTCGTGGACCCCGAGGACCCGGACGGCACGGCGGAGGCGCTGACCCGGCTCCTGTCCGACCAGCTGCTGGCGCGTCGCCTGGGGCAGGCGGGCCGTAAGGCCGTCGAGACCCACTACAACTGGGACCGGGTGGTGCGCGACCTGCGGGAGATCGAATCACAAGTCTCCTCCTGAGCTTCAATTTCCCCCCGCATGGCGGCGGCATCGCCCGCATGATGGGGGAGCTGGCCCTTCGGTATCCTCCGCAATCCCTCGTCGTTTCCACCGGCACCTACCCGGACAGCGCGTCCTCGGACGCCCGCTTTTCTCAGACCATCGATCGGGTCGGCATCCGTGCCACCCGGCTCCGCACCATCAACGGCCTCATGCTCTGGACTCTGCGCGCGTCGTCGCTGGCCCGGCGCCACCGCCCGGGATTCGCCTGGTGTGGCGAGCTCAAGCCCGCGGGCTACCCGGCGCGCTTCATCTCCCGCTGGCAGGGCGTGCCCTATGGCGTGGTTGTGCACGGCACCGAGCTGCTGCTCCTGGACGCCAAGATCCGCCGGTCGCGGTTCAAGCGCTGGACGGCCGGGGGCCTCCTTTCGGGCGCGGCGGTGATCGCGGCGAACAGCACCTGGACCGCCGATCTCGCGCGCTCCGTCCTGGGAGTCCTGAACCGCCCCGAGCTCGCCCGGCGGGTACGCGTGGTCCCGCTCGGCACCGAGCCGAAGGAGTTCCGTCCCGGCATCGATCCCTCAGGCGTCCGCGAGCGGTACGGCCTGTCGGGCGGATCCTGGCTCCTGACGGTGGCCCGGATCGAATGGCACAAGGGCATCGACACGGTGATCAAGGCGCTGCCGGCTATCCGCGCGGCGCACCCCGGGACCCGCTACGCCGTCGCCGGGGTGGGGCCCAGGCTCGAGCAACTCGAGCAGCTGGCACGGCAGACCGGCGTCGCGGATGCGGTGCGGTTCCTCGGTCCCGTGCCGGACGCCGACCTGCCGGCCCTCTACAACGCCGCGGATCTGTACGTGGGCGCGTCGCGCCGGCACGACCTGCTGGTCGAGGGCTTTGGGATCTCGCTGGTCGAAGCGTCCGCGTCGGGGCTGGCGGTGGTGGGAGGGCGTTCGGGCGGGGTGCCGGACGCCGTACGCGACGGCGAAACGGGGATCCTGGTCGACCCCGATGAGCCGCAGGCCGTCGCGGCGGAAGTGATCCGGCTGCT
>DATMOQ010000224.1:0-10700 GCA_035568195.1 Gemmatimonadales bacterium | reverse complement strand
CGAGGCGCCCGACGACGACTATCCGCTCGTCCTCACAACTGGCCGGCGGCTCGATTCGTACAACACCGGAGTCCAGACCATGGGCTATGCCTCACCGCTCCGGCGTCCGGAGGCACTGGATCTCTCACCGGAGGACGCTACGCGGCTGGAGTTGTCCGAAGGGGATCTCGTCACGGTGGAGTCCCGGCGGGGGAGCGTCGTCGCTCCGGTCCATCTGGACGAAGGGCTCCGGCCCGGACTCGTGTTCATGACCCTGCATAACCAGGATGACGTCCGCGTGAATCTGCTCACCATCGACGCGACCGACCCCCGATCCGGGACGGCCGAGTTCAAGGCCTGCGCCGTGCGCGTCACGCGCGCCGCTTAACCGTGGATCTCCATCTCCGAGACGCCACACCCACCACCGAAGAACAAGCCGCGATCGATCGAGTTCTTGGACCCCCCACGTCCGGATGGGACGGGGGCGAGCGCAATTCGGCGCGCGATGGTCACCTGGCGATCGGCGGGCAGGAGGCGAGGGCCCGCCGGCATCTCCTGCTGCCCGCGCTGCACGCGGTCCAGTCCCGCGCGGGCTGGCTGTCCGAAGGCGCTCTCAATTATCTGAGCACCCGCCTCACCGTTCCCCTCGCGGAGATCTGGGGCGTGGTCACCTTCTACGCGCTCCTGTCCACCCATCCCCGGCCGCCGCGCGTGCTCCACGTCTGTGACGACATCGCCTGCCGGGTGCGGGGAGCTAATGGGATTTGCGAGCGCCTGGAGCGCGATATCGGTGACCCGGTGACCGAAGCGGGCCACCACGCGAATGCCGAAGCGATGGACCCCGGCGACCACGGCTGGCTCCGCAGCCCCTGTCTCGGCTTGTGTGACCAGGCGCCGGCCGCGCTCCTCACCGTCGCCGGAGACGCGCCCGTGGAGCGCCTGCTCGGCGGCGTCACGCCCACTGCGGCGGTCGCCGCGCTGCGCGGGGTCGTGCCCGAGGAGCTTCGGAGCCGGCTGCCGCAGAAGGGCGCCCCGGGACTCAAGCTTCTGGCCCGCGTCGGCGTAGTGGACCCCGAGAGTCTTGCCGCTTATCAGGGGGCCGGCGGTTATCGGGCGCTGACGCGCGCCACCGAGCTCGGACCTCAGGGTGTGATCGCTGAGTTGATCGCCTCCAAGCTGATGGGGCGGGGCGGCGCGGCATTCCCCACCGGCCGGAAGTGGGACGCGGTATCGAAGCAGGGTGCCCGACCGCACTATGTGATCTGCAATGCTGACGAGTCCGAACCCGGCACGTTCAAGGATCGCGTCCTTCTCGAAGAAGATCCGTTCGCCGTCATCGAGGCGATGACCATCGCCGGCCACGCGGTGGGCGCGGAACAAGGATACGTCTACATCCGGGGCGAGTACCCCCTGGCCATCCGGCGGGTGCAGGGCGCCATCGACCAGGCCCGGCAGGCAGGACTGCTGGGCCGGTCCGTGAT
Source organism: Gemmatimonadales bacterium (assembly GCA_035568195.1). Classification (GTDB taxonomy): domain Bacteria; phylum Gemmatimonadota; class Gemmatimonadetes; order Gemmatimonadales; family GWC2-71-9; genus 40CM-2-70-7. Next base: position 9,240 of record DATMOQ010000224.1, on the reverse strand, counting down.
GGGGAGGGGCTTCGCCTTCGACATCGAGATTCGCAAAGGTGCAGGGGCGTACATCTGCGGGGAGGAGACGGCGATCTTCAACTCGATCGAAGGCTACCGCGGCGAACCGCGGAACAAGCCACCCTTTCCCGTGGCCGTGGGCTTGTTCCGGCGCCCGACCCTCGTGAACAACGTGGAGACCCTGGCGAACGTTCTGTCGATCGTGCTGGATGGTGGCGCGGCGTTCGCCGGAATAGGGACCGCCGATTCGACCGGGCCCAAGCTGTTCTGCCTGTCCGGCGCCGTGCGCAACCCCGGCGTCTACGAGGTCCCGTTCGGCACCACCCTCCGGGAGCTCATCACGCTCGCCGGCGGCGTTCCGGAGGGGCGGACCCTGCAGGCTGTACTGCTCGGCGGCGCGGCCGGAATGTTCGTACCCGGAGACGCCCCCGACATTCCACTCACCTTCGAAGGCGCCCGCGCCGCGGGGGTCACTCTGGGCTCCGGCGTCATCATGGCGTTCGACGATCAGGTGGATCTGAAAGACACCATTCTGCGCATCGCTGCCTTCTTCCGGGACGAATCGTGCGGCCAGTGCGTGCCGTGCCGCGTCGGCACCGTGCGCCAGGAGGAGGCGCTGCACCGCCTGGTCGCCCGCCAGCCGCTTGGATCCGAAGCGCAGGAGCTGGAATTGCTCGAAGAGATCGGCGCCGGAATGAAGGACGCCTCCATCTGCGGTCTCGGTCAGACGGCCTACAGCGCGGTGGAGTCGGCGGTCAAGCGTCTCAAGGTCTTTCAGGCGGGACCGGGAGCGGCCCGATGACGGCCACGCGCCCGGGATCTCTCGTTCCGCTGGCCGGGCCGAGGCGCGACGTCGAGCTGAGCATCGACGGGAAGGCGGTGACCGTCCCCGAAGGCACCACCATCCTGGACGCGTGCACCCGCCTCGACCGGACCCTTCCGACCCTCTGCTATCTGGAGACGCTGCACCCCGTCAACGCCTGCCGCGTGTGCGTGGTGGAGGTCGAAGGATCCCGTGTGCTCGTCCCCGCCTGCTCTCGAGCGGTCGAGGCGGGGATGAAAGTGCGCACGGACACGGCGCGGGTGCGGCACAGCCGGAAAATGGTGCTCGAGTTTCTCGCGTCTTCGGTAGACCTCTCCACGACGCCCCTGGTCGCCGACTGGCTGACGGAATACGGCTGCCGTCCCGAACGCTTCGGCCCTCCCGACCGTCCCGGCGTGGAAGGGGACCGGGATTCCCGCGGCCCCGGCCACCACGAGCCCCCTCAAAACGGCGTGGCCGCGACGGTCGCGCAGCCGATGAAGGTCGACAATGACCTGTACGTCCGGGACTACGCGAAGTGCATTCTCTGCTACAAGTGTGTGGAAGCGTGCGGGGTGGACTACCAGAACACCTTCGCCATCGCGGTCGCCGGGCGGGGGTTCGACGCCCGGATCTCCACCGAGTTCGCCGTCGAGCTTCCCGAGTCCGCCTGCGTGTACTGCGGCAACTGCATCGCCGTCTGCCCCACGGGCGCGCTCATGTTCAAATCGGAGCGCGACCATCGGGACGCCGGGACGTGGGACGAGGGACGGCAGCACGTGACCGACACCATCTGTCCCTATTGTGGCGTCGGGTGCACTCTGCAGCTGCATGTGCAGGACAACGAAATCGTGCGGGTGACCTCGCCGTTCGATCACTCCATCACCCGCGGCAACCTCTGCATCAAAGGGCGGTTCGGGTGGCGCTACGTCCAGAACCGGCGCGACTGATGGTGTCCGGGCAGGATCCCCTTCCGCCGGCGTTGAGTCCCGATCATCCCCTCTTCGGATTGGGATACGCCGAGCCGGTGCGGCAGCGCTCGTTCACCCGGATTGAAGGGGGGGAGCACGCCGAGGCCGCCGCGGTGGCCGAGGAAGTTCCCATCGCCTTCGTCTACAATGGCCGCCCGCACGTCGTGATGATGGGGACGCCCGCGGACCTCGAGGACTTCGGCGTGGGCTTCTCCCTCACCGAGGAAATCGTTTCGGCGGCCTCCGACATCACCCGCCTGGACGTCGTCCGCTACGCGCAGGGCATCGAGCTGCAGCTGACCATTCCGGAGCAGGCGGCCCGGCGTCTGGAGAGCCGGGGGCGGCAGCTCGTGGGACAGACGGGATGTGGACTCTGCGGCGTGGAGACGGTGGCCGAGGCGCTCCGACCCCTTCGTCGCCTGCCCACCGGCAGGCCGCCGGTGACCCGTCACGCGCTGTGGCGGGCCGAAGCCGCGTTACCGGAGCTGCAACAGTGGAATCGGGAGACGGGTGCCCTGCATGCCGCCGCGTGGGTGACCGACGCGGGTGCACCGGAGATCGTGCGGGAGGATGTCGGCCGTCACAACGCGCTGGACAAGGTGATCGGTGCGCTGGCGCGGGCGGCGGGAAGGCGCCGCGCCGAAGACGGATTCCTGCTGGTCACCAGCCGGGCGAGTTACGAGATGGTGCAGAAGGCCACCGTGGCGGGAGCGAGGCTGCTGGCGGCGGTCTCCCGCCCCACGGGTCTGGCGGTGCGGCTGGCTGAAGCGAGCGGCCTGACGCTGGTCGCGCTCCTGCGCGGCCGGACCGCGAACGTCTACGCTCACCCTGAGGGGATCACCGGCCCGGATTAGGGGATCCCGACATCTGCTGCATCCGTTCCTTGCGGTCCGCCTCCGCTTGCTTCCGCTGGTCGCTGCGCCAGTCCTTGTAGTCCTTGTAGTGCGCCTTCGAGAAAATCCGCTTGACCACCCGATCGTCGAAGCGCCCGTCTTCCTTCGCGAGCAGATCTCCCATGTTTCGCAGGGCGGGGAATTGCCCCCGAGCCGCGCTGCGGTCTCCGGACTGCCACAACGCGTCGATGCGACGGCGGGACGCCAGGGCACTGTCCCGGAGGGCCCGGGTGACGGTCATGAACGAGTCGAAGGCCACGCGGTAGGCCTGGGCTTCGGTGGTGTCCAGCTCGAAGCGATCGACCACGAACTCGGGGAGCGCTGGGCCGGCCAGATCCTCGGGTGAGGGCAGGGCCGACTCCAGGGCGGTCGGCCGGGGGGCCTCTCCAGTCCCTCCGCGGCCCCCGCCACCTCCATACGGCATTTGCCCCGACAGCCGCGATCCGGCGGCCGTGCACAGCAGCGTCAACGCGATGATCCGGCGCATAGAATCCTCCCAGCGACAATTTACACCGCTCGCCGCCCCATGGTGGTCAACCCCGGGCGCAGGGTCCCCGTACGTGTGTTGTGACCGCCAGGGCCCGAGGGGCGATGCCGGATCCCAGTCCGGAGGACGAAGGGGCGATCGTAGCGCGGGCGCGGGCCGGCGATCGCGACGCGTTCGGCGAGCTGGTGGACCGGTATCAGGTGGCCGTCCGGCGGGTGACCCGCGCCGTGCTGCACGACGCCGACGAGGCGGATGATGCGGCGCAGGACGCGTTCCTGTCGGTGCTGGTCAAGCTGGGCCAGTACGATCCCCGACGGCCGTTTCGGCCCTGGCTCATGCGGATCGCCGCCAACATGGCGATCGACCGGAAGCGGCGCCGGCAGGTCCGCCAGGGTCAGCCGCTGGCACCGGAGGCACACTCGCACGAGCCGTCACCTCAGCTGCATGCCGAACGCAGCGCGCTGCGGGAACGGCTCGAAGCCGCCTTGAAGCGGCTGCCGGAGCGGTATCGTGTGGCCCTGGTCCTGTACGATGTCGAGGGGTACTCACACCCGGAGATCGCCGAGATTCTGGGGATCCCGGTCGGTACGGTCCGGTCGGCGGTGTTTCATGCCCGGCGCAGCCTACGTCCATTGATGGAGGGGTGGAGGGATTCATGATCCTCGATTTCGAAGTGCCTGACGAATCGCCCGACCCGAAGCTTCAGGCCGCGTTGGAATCGGTCCTGCCGGTCCGGAACCGGGAGGCATTTCGGGCGCGAGTGCTGGCCCGGACCGCGGGCTACCACCCCCGGCGCCTCACCACCCTCGAGCGGTGGGCGCGACCCGCCTTGGCCGCGGCCGCCACGGTCGCGCTGGCGGCCTGGGTCGCCGGCGGGTTGCTCGACACTTCCACCGGCGACGCCCTCACGCTCGACAGCGTGATGGTGAGCGCAGCCACGGGAAGCACGCCCGCGGCATTCATCGCCGCCCCGCGCCCTCCCGATCCTGAAACGGTCTTCGGATCGCTGGGGACGCCATGACCGGGACTCCTGATCTGAACGGGGCCAGCCGAGGCTCGCGCGGCTGGGTCCTCGCCGCCTTCCTCGTCACCTTCCTCGCCGGCGCGGCGGTCGATCACGGGATCACGGCGCTGCACCGGCGCGGGCCCTGGGGAACGTTCGGGCATCCCGGAGCGGGGGCGGGCGGGGGCGCGCGTCCCAACCTGGTCGCCATGCTCACGCGGGAGCTCGATCTCTCCGCCGTCCAGCAGGATTCGGCGCGGGCCATCTTCGCCCGCCATCGCTGCGACCTGCGGGACATCTGGCGGACCGCCCATCCGCGCTTCGATTCACTCCGGGCCCGGGTGGATTCGGAGCTTTCGGCCGTCCTGAATCCGGATCAGCGCGCCAAGTTCCAGAGTCTGGCGGGACGGCACGATCATCGCCCGCCCATGCCTCCTGCGGCCGACTCGGGGTGTGCGGGATCCTGACCGAAACACCCTCCCGAACCCGCCCTCCGCGAGCGACGTTGTAGCAGCGGGATTTCCCGGGAGTCGGTCGATGGACGTGTTCGTAACCGGAGCCAGTGGATACGTGGGCGGTACCGCCGCGCGGGCCCTTCGCCGTGCCGGCCATCGCGTGTACGGGCTGGCGCGTACGGAAGCCAAGGCTGGGGCCCTGGAAGCCCAGGAAATCATCCCGGTCCTCGGCGACCTGGCTGACCCCACCACCTACGTCAACGTCGCTTCCCGGTGCGCCGTCCTGATTCACGCCGCGTTCGACGGGAAGGCCCGGGGCATCCCTAAGGACCGGGCTGCCGTCGAGGGTCTCCTGGAAGCGGCGCGGCGCGGACCACAGACCAAAACGTTCATCTATACCAGCGGCGTGTGGGTTCACGGCGACACCCGCGGCGCTCTGGTCGACGAGACGTCTCCCCTCGATCCGCTCCCGCTGGTGACGTGGCGCCCTCCGCATGAATCCCTGATCCTGTCCTCCGATGCGGTTCGGGGAATCGTACTGCGCCCGGGCTGCGTGTATGGCGGGACGGGTGGGATGCCCGGGTCCTGGTTTGCGTCCGCGACCGATGGCGTACCGCCGGAGGTGGTGGGTGACGGAGCCAACCGCTGGGCTCTGGTCCATATCGACGATCTGGGGGAAGGGTACCGGCTGGCGGCCGAGAGCGGGCTCTCGCGCGAGGTCTTCTGCCTGGTCGAGCGGTCTCACGAAACCGTCGGGGAGATGGCGGCCGCGGCGGCCCGCGCCGCCGGACTGAGCGGGGAGGTCCGGACGCTCCCTCTCATCGACGCCCGGAAGACCATGGGACCCTTTGCGGACGCGCTGGCCGCCGATCAGCGCATCGACGGCGGCAAGGCTGAGCGCGTGCTGGGGTGGCGCCCGCGGCATCGCGGTTTTGTGGACGAGGCGGAGGTGTTCCTCCGTTCCTGGCGGGCGGCGCGATGAAAGCGGTGCGGGTCGCCGCACACGGGGGCCCCGAGGTGCTCACCGTGGTCGAGCTCCCCACCCCCAAGCCGGGTCCCGGGCAGGTACTCATCGCGGTCGAGGCCGCGGGTGTCAACTTCATCGACATCTACCAGCGGACCGGGTTCTACTCCGTGACCCTCCCGGCCATCCTGGGGCAGGAAGCCGCCGGGAGAGTGGCCGGGGTCGGATCGGACGTCCAGGACTGGCGAGTAGGAGACCGAGTGGGGTTCGTCAGCGGGCAGGGGGCATACGCCGACAGCGTGATCGTCCCCGCCGATCGGCTGGTGCCGGTGCCGAAGGGGGTATCCACGCGGGACGCGGCCGCCGCGCTGCTGCAAGGAATGACCGCGCACTACCTGACCACCGACACGTACCCGCTCAAAGTGGGCGACACGTGTCTCGTTCATGCCGCGGCCGGAGGCGTCGGGCTCCTGCTCGTTCAGGTCGCCAAGTTCAAGGGCGCCAAGGTGATCGGTACGGTTTCGACCAGCGAAAAGTCCGCGCTGGCCCGGGAGGCCGGCGCTGATCATGTGATCAACTATCTGGAGGAGGATTTCGAATCGGCCGTGAAGCAGATCACGGTCGGTCGCGGCGTGCAGGTGGTGTACGACTCCGTCGGTCAGGCCACCTTTATGAAGAGTCTCAACGTCCTGTCCCCTCGGGGTATGCTGGTCACATTCGGACAATCGAGCGGCCCGGTGCCGCCCATCGATCCTCTCATCCTCAGTCAACGAGGTTCCCTTTTCCTCACCCGTCCGACCCTATGGCACTACGTGGCGTCGCGGGAGGCCCTGCTGGCGCGGGCGGCGGAGACGCTGGGGTGGGTGGCCGAGGGTCGGATGAAGGTCCGCATCGATTCGGTCTTCCCCCTCAGCGGCGTAGCGGACGCGCATCGGCGTCTGGAGTCCCGGCGGTCCACGGGAAAACTGCTCCTGATCCCCTAGCGCGATGGCCGTTCGTTCCTACATTGGGGGCCGATGGGAATGCCCATTGAGCGCCGTCGCAGCGACGACCGCCGAATGCAGATCGAGCGCCGGAAGAGGTTTGATCGTCGCTCCGGAGGCCATTCCCGCCCGTCCACGGTGGGGACGGTCGAGACCGCGCGCGAACACATCGCCAATGCGATTCAAATGTTCAAACAGATCGAGCACGGCGAGCTGCAGGCGGAGTGGGTGGGCGTCGCGGACGCCGCGATCAGTCGCCTGACTCGCGCGCTGGCCGAGCTCGAGGCCGGCCGGGTCTGACGAGGAGTTACTTCGCGGCCGAGAACCGCCGCGCGACTTCGGGCCAGTTCACCACGTTCCACCACGCCGTGATGTAATCCGGGCGTCGGTTCTGGTACTTCAAGTAGTACGCGTGCTCCCACACATCCAATCCCAGAATCGGCGTCTTCCCGTCCATCAGCGGGCTGTCCTGATTTGCCCCGCTCGAGATTTCGACCTTGCCGCCCGCGGCGGTGAGCCAGGCCCAGCCGCTCCCGAACCGTCCGGTACCGGCCGCGGCGAAACTCTCCTTGAACTTCGCGAAGTCCCCGAAGCCCTTCTTGATCGCATCCGCCAGGGCTCCGGTGGGCTCGCCACCGGCCTTCGGGGCCATCACGGTCCAGAACAGTGAATGGTTGTGATGACCACCGCCGTTATTGCGGACCGCGGTCCGGATGTCGTCGGGAACCGAAGCGATGCCCTTGAGCAGGTCATCCAGGCTCTTGTTGTGGAGCTCGGGATGCTTGTCGAGGGCGGCGTTCAGGTTGTTGACGTAGGCCTGGTGGTGCTTGCCGTGATGGATCTGCATGGTCTGCGCGTCGATGTGGGGCTCGAGCGCCGCGAAGTCGTAGGGCAGGGCGGGCAGAGTGTGGGGCATACCAGTCGTCACTCCCAAGTTGGGTGAAGCGGATCGGTTCGAAAGCGTAAGATGCACGTGGCCGGCAGCCGCATCAACCATCCAACACCCCCGGGTTGTCCGTGGTTCCTGGACCGGCGAGCTTCCGGGAACCGTCTTTCCGGGATCTCTCGTGTCCGATATCGAAGCCAAACCGGTGGTGGGCGCAGCCGCCCCCGACTTCACTCTGCCGTCGACGGCCGGGCGAGACGTCTCTCTGCGGGACTTTCGCGGTCAACGCAACGCGCTCCTCGCATTCTTCCCCCTCGCCTTCACCAGCACGTGCACGGCCGAGATGTGCGCCTTCTCCGACGATTTTGAACGCTTCGCCTCGGCCGCCACCGAAGTGCTGCCCATCAGTGTGGACTCGGTGCCGACGCTGAAGGAGTACAAGGCCAAGCATGCCCTGAAGCTCGACCTGCTGTCCGACTTCAAGCGGGTGGTCTCCCGCCGCTACGACGCGCTCCTCGAGGACAAGTTCTTTTCCAAACGGGCGTACTTCCTCATCGATCGAGCGGGAATCCTCCGATGGGCGCATACGGAAGCCGAGTTGGGTCACCGGCGCATGGACGCAGAGCTGTTGGAGCGAATCGCCGGACTCGGATGACGGCCGCGCCCGCCGGGTACTAGTTGGGGAAGGGGATCCGGGTGGGTGACGTCTTGAGAGGCTGGGGCACCGCCAGCCCCAGTTGACCCGACGTGCCGTCCCCCCAGCAGTAGATCGCGTTGTCGGCGGCCACGCCGCAGACGTGCTGGTCTCCCGCCGCCAGGGCCGTGAACGTCAGGCCGCCGCCCACCGGCGTCGGCGCCGGCCGATCGGTCTGGGTGCCGTCGCCCAGCTGCCCCTGGTCGTTCGCGCCCCAGCAATACGCGGCCCCGGTGGTGGTCAGGCCGCAGGTGAAGTCCCCCCCGGCCGCCAGGCTCGCAAGCGTCAGGCCTCCCGTTACTGGTTTCGGAATCACCAGCCCCGAATCCGGAAGGCCCGACCCCGACTCCCCCCGCAGGTTGGATCCCCAGCAATAGGCCGCCCCGGTCCCGGCGGCGATGCCGCAGGTGTGGCTCCCGCCGGCCGCAAGGGCGGCGAACCCGGGGCCGCGCACGGAGTCCGGCTCAGTCTGGTCGAGGCGGAGCGAGTCGCCCAGCTGGCCGAACGCGTTCCCCCCCCAGCACACCGCCCCGCCATTCGCGGCCAGTCCGCACGTATGGGTGGCGCCGGCCGCCAGTTGCACGAACACATGCCCTCCCGCCGCGACGGCCGGCCGGAGTCCGGCGGCCGTGTCTCCCCGGCCCAGCTCGCCCGACGAGTTCTGCCCCCAGCACAGCGCGCCTCCAGCCTGCGTCAGGGCACAGGTATGGCTGCCGCCGGCGACGACACTCAGGTAGTCGAACGATGATCCGATCACGGCCGGAAGCCCCGTCCCGCCGGTGCCGCCCAGCCCGAGCTGCCCGGCGTCGTTCGCGCCCCAGCACCGCAGCTCGAAATCCTGACCGACGCTGCACGTGTGACCAGCACCCGCCGCGACTTCGGTGAACAACGCACCGGCAGCGATCGGCGTGGGCGCCGGCCGCTCGAGCACGGCCGGCACGACCCCCAACTGTCCCACTGCGTCGCTCCCCCAGCAGTACACCCGGTGATTGTTCCCGACCGCGCAGCTGTGCCGCGCCCCGGCGGTGACCGACTGATAGGCGATGGGCGCGACATGGATGAGGGCCGAGTCGGAGAGATTTGCGAAGGTGGCGTGCACCAT
>DATMOQ010000223.1:0-5419 GCA_035568195.1 Gemmatimonadales bacterium | reverse complement strand
GCCATCACCTTGACTCGCGGGACTTTCGGCGGGAACGCCTGGGCGACGGCAGACGTGACGATCACGGGCACCGCAGTCGTCGGGTGCGCGGGGAGCCCAAACTCAGGCAAGCATGGGCGTGGCAAGCATAAGGATAAGGACAAGTGCAATCAGGGCGTGGGCAACGGCCCCGAGGGTTGCGACCCGGGGCATTCGAACCACCACAACTCGTCCAACGATGAGAACGGCGGAACACCTGGAGACCCGGGCCGCCAGGGCCATGACCGGCACTAGACCCATCGCGCAGGATAGCCGAGCGCAGCAATCGCTGCGTGGCTAGTTGGGAGGAGGGGGGCGGCAAGGCCGCCTTCTTTCTTTTCTGGCCCACACGAGTATTTCCGGAGGTCGTATGGCACGCAGTCTGAGGCTCGCGATTCGCGTTGGGTTCACGCTGGTGGCCGTGCTGGGGCTCGCAATCGCGCCGCCGCTGGCGGCCCAGCAGACCGTTCTTCAAACACCCCCGGCTCGCGCCAGCGCGACTCAGGCGGACACCGGGCGGGCAGGACCCCGGGTCCAAGCAGACTGGCGGCGCCGGGAGCCGACCTTCGCCGACGAGAGGGCGCCCCGCGACCTGCCTTCTGGAGACAGCCACACCTTTACCATCTCCACCATCGTGCTCGTGCTGGTGGTGGTGATCGTTGTGCTGCTCCTTGTAAGGTAGGAGCCTCCCGAATAGCGCATGATGGGAGGAGGCGCCCGCCCCAGGGGCTCCCCTCCTATCGTCACGCCCTTGAGTGGGTTAGGATAGTCTTCGACCACCCAGCGCGAGAACGTTCGTGAGTCGAACCGCCCGTCACCGCAGTGTCCCATCGCCGAAGGGAACCAAGAACGGAAGGCCGCCCACCCGCCGTCCGCTCCCCAAAGCACCGACGGGGATCGCGGGCCTCGACGAAGTCAGCAACGGAGGGCTCCCCCGGGGACGACCCACCCTCGTTTGCGGTGGCGCCGGGTGCGGCAAGACCATGCTGGCCATGGAGTTCATGGTGCGTGGCGCCCTGCAATACGATGAACCTGGCGTCTTCCTGTCGTTCGAAGAGACCCCCGAGGAGCTCGTCACGAATGCCCGATCCCTCGGGTTCGACCTGCCACGGCTGATGGCGCGTCGGCGACTCCTGCTTGATTACGTGCATCTCGAGCGCAGCGGTCACATCGAGAGCGGCGAATACGATCTTGAGGGGCTGTTCATCCGGTTGGGCCACGCCATCGAATCCATCGGAGCGAAACGGGTCGTACTGGACACGGTCGAACAGCTCTTCTCCGGACTCGCCAATACCGCGATCCTCCGGAGCGAGCTGGGCCGGCTCTTTCGGTGGCTGAAGGCTAAGGGGGTCACGACGATCGTGACGGGTGAACGCGCCGGTGAGCATCTCACGCGGCACGGACTCGAGGAATACGTCTCCGATTGCGTCATCCTGCTCGATCAACGAGTTGTCGAGCAGAGCGCCACCCGGCGATTGCGCATCGTCAAGTATCGTGGTTCGGCGCACGGCGGGAACGAACTGCCCTTCCTCATCGATGATCACGGATTGTCGGTGCTGCCGATCACTTCGATGCGCCTCGCGCATCCGGCGTCGACCGCGCACGTGTCCACTGGGGTGGCCGGGTTGGACGGGATGCTCGGAAAGAAGGGATACTTTCGCGGCAACAGCGTGCTGGTATCCGGCACGGCAGGCACGGGAAAATCGAGTTTGGCGTCCCATTTCGCGGAGGCCGCGGGTCGGCGGGGGGAGCGCTGTCTATACTTCGCATTCGAAGAGTCTTCCGACCAGATCGCGCGCAACATGAAGTCCATCGGCATCGACCTGGGACCCCTGATGCGGAGGGACTTGCTGCGTATACATGCCCAGCGACCGACGGCATTGGGCCTGGAAGCCCACTTGGTCCTGATGCACCGCCTCATCGACGATTGGAACCCTCGAGTCGTGGTGGTGGATCCCGTCACCAACATGACGGCGGTGGGGACTGAGACCGAGGTCAAAGCCATGCTCGCGCGGCTCATCGACTTCATGAAGCTGCGGGAGATTACGGCGCTCTTTACGTCCTTGACCGAAGGCGGCCTGGCGGCCGAGCGAACGGACCTCGGCGTATCGTCGTTGATGGACGTCTGGATGCTGCTCGGAAACGTGGAAGCAAATGGCGAGCGGAACCGGGCGATCCAGATCGTCAAGGCCCGTGGCATGCCGCACTCGAACCAGGTGCGGGAGTTCATGCTGACCGATCGTGGCCTCACCCTGGTGGAGGTCGATCGACGGGCCGACGGAAGCGTGGCAATCGGGTCAACGCGCCGGGCTCGGCAGGAGGACGTGGGGATCGACGATCGACGACCGAAGTCCGGGCGCGGGGCCAGTTGAACAGCGGCTCGCGCCGCGCCTGGCGGCTCCGTCTGTACGTGGCGGGACAAACCCCAAAATCCATCACCGCTCTCGCCAATTTGCAGCGCCTGTGCAACGGTCACCTCGCCGGCCGATACAGCATCGAAGTGGTCGACCTGTCGAAGGAGCCACAACTGGCGCGCCGCGACAATATCGTGGTCGTCCCCACGTTAGTGCGGCAACTGCCGCCTCCCATCCGCAAGATCGTCGGCGACTTGTCGGACTCCGAACGCGTGCTGGTGGGGTTGGACGTGGTCCCCCAAGACGACGAAACGTAGCCCGCCCTCCCCGTGCCCAAGCAACGCAGGAAGACACGCAGCCGGCCCGCAGCGGGACTCGATGAGCTGCGGAAGCAGCTCGAGTCCGCAGAAGCAACCCTCGGGGCGCTTCGCGCCGGAGAAGTGGACGCGCTGGTGGTCACCCGCGGGGGAGCCGAACAGGTCATTACGCTTCAGGGCGCGGACCTGCCGTACCGCATTCTGCTGGACCAGATGTACGCTGGGGCCGTGACCCTCACGCCGGACGGCGTCATCGTCTATTGCAACGCCCGGTTCGCCGACATCGTCCGAGTACCGTTCGCGCGTATCCTCGGGTCGAGGCTCGTCCGGTTCGTGGCGCCCGCTGAACAACGGATCCTCGAAGATCTGTTCGAGCGCGCCGGCACGAGCCGAGTGGAAGGTGACCTCGAGTTCCGGAGGGGCGATGGTACGCCCGTCCCCGTGTCCGTCACGTTCGCTCCGCTGCGGTTGACTGGGGGGACGCCGGCGAGCGGCGTGATCGGCGTGGTCGTGGACGCCACGGAGCGCAAGCAGCAGGAGAAGCTCCTCGCCCAGCTGATCCAGGACGCCATGACCGCCCAAGATGAGGAGCGGCGACGGATCGCCCGGGAGCTGCACGACGAGACCGGGCAGTCGCTGACGGCCCTGCTGGTGGGTCTCCGCACGATCGAGGGGTCACCCACCATGGGCGAGGCGGGCGAGTTGGCCCGGCGACTGCGCACCATGGTGGCCCGGACTCTCGACGAGGTGGGACGTCTTTCGCGGGGTCTCCACCCCACTATTGTCGACGACGTCGGACTTGCAGCGGCGCTGACCAGCCACGCGCAGGATTTCGCCGCAAGGTACAGTCTCCCGGTAGACGTGCGGATCGAGGGGACTGATGGAGTCGTGTTGTCACCGCTGCTCCAGAGTACCGTGTACCGCATCCTCCAGGAGTCCTTGACCAACGTCGCGCGACATGCAGAGGCTCGGAGTGTCCGCGTTCGGCTGGTGTGCCGCGAGGCCACCGTGGAGCTCCGAGTGGAGGATGACGGGGTCGGGTTCACCCCGAACGTGACGGGTGTACCCGTGACCGGGGGTCGGCGTGGTCTCGGGTTGCGAGGAATGTGGGAACGCGCGGCTCTACTCGGAGGCTCGGTCGAGGTCGAGTCCCGTCCGGGAGCGGGGGCTGCGATCACGGCTCGTTTCCCGTTGCGAGGCGGCTAGCATGTCGAAGATCCGAGTGCTCGTGGCGGACGACCACGCCGTCCTGCGGGCCGGCTTGAAGCTGCTCATTGGCGCCCAGCCCGACATGGAAGTGGTGAGCGAGGCTGGGAGCGGGCCCGAGGCTGTCCGCGGCGCCCGCGAAACGGCACCCCACATCGTCCTGCTCGACCTCACCATGCCCGGGGCTCGCTCCACACAGACCATCGAGGATGTGGTACGAGTCGCCCCCAAGTCCCGCGTACTGGTCCTCACGATGCACGACGATTCGGCGTATCTGCAGGCGGCGCTCCAGGCCGGTGCGTCGGGCTACATCGTCAAGAAGGCTGCCGACGTCGAGTTGTTGACCGCCATTCGGGCTGTCCACGAGGGCCGTACCTTCGTCGACCTTTCCCGCCCCCTTGACCCGGGATCGGCGGACGAAAACCGGATCGGTCTCCGCGACTCCCCCGCCGGAGGGTCTCCCCGGCCCCTGAGCCGGCGTGAGACGGAGGTGCTCCGGTTGCTGGCGCAGGGGCACACGAATCAGCAGGCAGCCGACCGGCTGGCCGTGAGCGTGAAGACGATCGAAACCCACCGGCAGCGACTGAGTGACAAGCTCGGCCTCAAGAGCCGGTCCGAACTCTTCCGCTACGCGGTCGAAATCGGCCTGCTCGAGAGTCACGCCGCCTCGCCCGGGGACGGCTAGTCAGAGCCTGAGAAGCTCGGGGGTCAGGGATTCTCCGGACCCCCCCCCGCCCAATCAGCGTTTTTCCCGATACCCCCCCCCCGTTTTAGTGACTACCATTACACCCGCGTGGGTCGCCCATAACCGCAAGGATGGCCGGATTGACGAAGCGGATCCTGGTCCTCGTCATCGAGGACAACCGCCTGGTGCGCGAGGGGCTCGCGGCGCTCTTGAGCGCGCAGCCCGATTTCACCGTGGTGGCGGCCGCCGAAGGAGGTAATGCAGGCCTGCTGCAGGTGCGGGAGACCAAGCCCAACGTCGTGCTTATGGACGCGACCCTGGGCAGCAACGACAGTCACCGGCTGGTAGAGAGCGTCAGGAAGGAGGCACCTGACAGCAAGGTGATTGTGATGGATCTGCTTCCGGCCCAGGAGGATGTCATCGGGTTCATCAAGGCCGGCGCGAGCGGGTTCATCGTGAAGGATGCGACGATCGATGATTTCATCAAGACTATCCGGTCAGTGGCCGATGGGGCCGATGTGGTACCCCCGGCGTTAACGGCCACGCTCTTATCTCATATCGTGGATCAAGCGGTCACCCGCAGCACCGCCGCGGTGCTTGAATCCGTACAGTTGACCAACCGTGAGCGAGAGATCACGAGCCACATCGCCGACGGCATGAGTAACAAGGAAATCGCCCAGCGGCTCAACATCGCCACCTACACGGTAAAGAGTCACGTGCACAACATTCTGGAGAAGCTCGCTCTGCACAGCCGGCTCCAGCTCGCCGCCCACGCCCATAAGTCCCAAACGTTGAACGTCTAGCCGCCGGTGGCGCGCGAACCATCGCGTACCTCAAAG
>DATMOQ010000222.1:0-9360 GCA_035568195.1 Gemmatimonadales bacterium | reverse complement strand
CCCCCAGATCCGCGAGTGTCCTGGCGCCGCGCTCCCGCGCAATGGCCAGCAGCCGCTGCAGCACCGCCGCCGTCGCCACCGCATCGGGGCTCGCCCGGTGCCGCATGGGCGTGGTGACCCCGAAGTGGTACATCACGGCGTCCAGGTTTCGATAGTCGAGCTCGGGCACGAGCTTGCGCGTAAGCCGCACCGTGCAGAGCCTTGGCCCGGCCAACCGGACCGCGCGGGTCCGGTCGAGCTCGGCCGACAGGAATCCCCAATCATAACGCGCGTTGTGCGCCACAAACACCGCACCCCGGATCGAGGTCAGCAGCTGGTCCGCGACGGCCCCGAACGCCGGGGCGGCGCGGAGCATCTCGCCCGTGATCCCCGTGATCCCGGTGATGCCGGCTGGAACCGGCCCCTCCGCCTTGACCAGCGTGTCGAGCACGAGGGTGACGCCCGCGGGCGACAGTCGCGCCACCGCGACTTCGATGACGCGCCCGCCCTTCGCGGGACTCATCCCCGTGGTTTCCACATCCACCACGGCGTAGGTGCAGTCTTCGATCAGCGGGCTCGGAGCCAGTTGCGCGAGCGTCCAGCGGCCATCGGGGAGGCGGGAGACTCTGGGGTCCGAACCGAGGAGCGTGGCGAGGAGTCGATCGGCAATGGCGCGCCGTGGCCGCACGACGCCGAGGATGTCGCGGGCCAGAACGACGGCGTCCGCGGGACCCGCTTCGAGGTACGCCACCGCCCGGCCCGACAGGCTGTTTGCGGGAACCGGAGCGACGCCGCTCAGAGGTCGTCGCGCCGGAGCGGCAGGGTCATGCAGCGGGGCCCGCCGCCGCCCCGCACCAGCTCGGAGCCCTCGATGGTGATGATGCCCCGCTCGCCGTCTTCCAGCCATTCGTCGCCCTGCAGAAGATTCGCCGCGGGGACGATCCGGAAGCCGGCGTTCTCGAGCTCCCGCAACGTGGCTTCATTGCGCGCGTAGGTGATGGCGACGCCGGGGCGCACCGTGAAGAAGTTGCACGCCGACGACCACTGCTCACGCTCCTGCAGCGAGCGCGCGGCGCCGCCGCAGAACACCGGCTCGAGCGGCTGACCCACCGCCTGCATGGCCGCGAAGAAATTCGGCATCTCCTTCACGCCTTTCGACTTCTTGCGACGATGCAGCACCGCCAGGCGCTCGGGGCCGATGAAGTGCGGCGGATAGATGCAGCACGCTTCGCGGTCCAGCTGCGTGAAGATCATGTCCAGATGGATGGCGGTCCGCTCGGCGGGCAGCACTACGATGACGACGTCGGTGACGCCCACATGTTCGAAGGCCAGCTCGCAGAGCTGATCGAGCGCCGCGGGCGTGGAGCGTTCACTGAAACCGAGGACCAGGAGATCGGGGCGGATGGGATGCACGTCGCCGCCCTCGAGCGTGTAGTTCGACCGCTTTTCCTCCGAGCCATCGTAGAGGATCCCGGCGTTCTCGAGCTTGGGGTGATACTTGAAGAGCGACTTGATCAGGAGCTCCTCGGTCCACCGCACGCCGTACCGCATCGATCCGATGATCGCGTGCTCCCCGATGACCATGCCGGTGTCCCGGGTGAAGAACAGGTTGGGAAGAGGCGGCAGCGCGTAGCCGATTTCGTTCAGCGCGCGGGCGATGGGACCCGCTTCCTCGAGGGCGCCCTCCACCATCAGCTCGACCAGATCCTGGGGCGGAAGCTCGGCCATCCGCTGGGCCAGGACGTCCGACGGGACCACGTCCAGGGTACGCGTGATCAGGAAATCACGCGCGTCCTTCTGCGCCGCGACTTCGGTGACCAGGTCACGGACTTCGAGGACCTCCGAGAACCGTTCCAGCACGGCCACGAACCGGCGATGCTCGCGCTGGGCCAGATCGAGATCGATGATGTCGTCGTACAGATAGTCCTCGCGGTTCCCCGGGGTCACCGCGACCAGCTCGGGACCGGGGGTATGCACGAGAACGGCCCGCAGGGGGCCGATTTCAGAAGTGACGCGAACTTTGGGCATAGGGAAACAAATCTAACCCGGGCCGGTTGCCCCGCGGGCTAACGGTTTGCGAGGGAGTAACTTAGCGCTTCGAGCTCCTGAGCCATGTTGACCGTCTTCACTTCGACATCGCGCGGCACCTTGAGCTGGACGGGGGCGAAGTTGAGGAGGGCCTTCACGCCCGCCCGCACCAGCCGGTCCGCGACTTCCTGCGCCGCGTCTCCAGGTGTCACCACGATGGCGATGTCGGTGGGCTCCTTCTTGAGATCGGCTTCGAGCTGCTTCACATCCCGCACCACCAGACCGTTGGACCGCGAGCCGATCTTCTTCGGATCCCGGTCGTAGATGGCCGAGACTTCGAAGCCGCGGCGGCGGAACCCTTCGTAGTGCACCAGGGCGCCGCCGATCTTCCCCGCGCCCACCAGCACCACCCGGTAGGCGCGCTGCAGGCCCAGGATTTCCCGCAGCCGGGCCACCAGCGCGGGCACCTCGTACCCCATGCCGCGCTTCCCGAAGGATCCGAAGAACGAGAGGTCTTTGCGGACCTGCGCCGACGTGGCGCCGGAACGGCGCGCCAGCTCATCCGAGGAGACGGTGGGACGACTCTGGGTCTCGGACTGCTCCAGGTACTGGAGGTACAGGGAGAGGCGCCGGACCGTGGAGTCGGAAATCTTCCGCATTGTGAATTATTTCACAATTGGCGGCTCCAAATCAAGAGGCGCGCAAAATCCGTAGGTGAAAGTCTCTCCGGACGCACGGCCGGATCGATACCCAGCCCCACCAGGCCGGCGGCAACCGCTGCCGGCGGATAACCCACGGCCGCCGCGATCACGTTTCGCAGCTGCTTGCGGCGCTGCCCGAAGCACGCCACCACGAACTTCCGGAACGCCTTCCCCTGCTCCACCGGCACCAGGGGTGTTTCGAGCGGCGTCAGCCGGATCACGGCGCTGTCCACCTTCGGCGGCGGCCGGAACTCCCCCGCTTTCACGGTGAACAGCTGCTCCGCGCGGCACACCGCCTGGATCCCCACCGACAGTGCCCCGTACGTCTTCGATCCCGGCGGGGCCACGATGCGATCCGCCACTTCCTTCTGCACCAGAAAGACGATCCGGGACGGGAGGGGAGGCGTGAGAGCCTTGTCGAGCAGAGGCGACGTGATGTAGTACGGGATGTTGCCGATGACGGAGAAACGCGGGAGGAGGGAGGAGGGAGGGGTCGAAGTCGCTGAGCGAACGAATTCTGCCCAATCGACGTCAAGCGCGTCGGCGTTGACTATCGAGAGGAGCAGACCGCTCCCCGCTCCCCGCTCCTGCAGTCTTTCGGCGAGCCTCCCATCCTTCTCGATCCCGACCACCCGGGCGCCGCGGTCCAACAGGATGCGGGTCAGGCTCCCCTCCCCCGGCCCGATCTCCAGCACGGTGTCTCCCGGTTCGGGCGCCAGCGCGTCTACAATAGCCCCCAGGATGTTGGGATCGGAGAGGAAGTGCTGGCCGAGGCTCTTCTTGGGAATCACACCCGGAGGAGAACGATGGTGCGGTCGTCGGTGGGGTCGGCGCCGTCGGTGAAGGCGTCGAGCTCGGTGGTCACCGCGTTCAGGACGTCGAGAGTGGAGCGCCCGCGCATGCGGCTCACGTGGCCCAGCACGCGCTCTTCGCCGAACCGGATGCCCCGGAGGCTGGTGGCGTCGGCGATCCCGTCGGTGAAGAGGCACAGCGTGTCGGCCCGCCTGGCCCAGGGCTGCTCGGAGTCCTGCGTATTCCCCACGCCCAGTCCCAGCGGCGGCCGGGTGGCTTCGAGCCGGCACGGCGTCCCGTCGGTGCGGACCAGGAACGCCTGCGGGTGCCCCGCGTTGGCGTAGACCAGCTTCCCGGCCGCCGGGTCCACCACGCCATAGAAGAGGGTGAGAAACATCTCGGTCTTGGCCAGCTCATCCTTCAGGGATTCCTCGAGCCGCCGCAGCACCTCGGCGGGGCTCGTGGCCGAGTCGGCATGAATGCCGGAGGCCGCCATGGCGAGCGCCATGATGAGCGCGGCGCCGAATCCGTGGCTCGACACGTCCCCGATCATCGCCCCCACCCGGCCCCCGGTGAGCGGCAGGAGGTTGTAGAAGTCCCCTCCCACCACTTCGGCGGGCCGGCAGCGGGCGGCCACATCGGCGCGCGCCGCGATCACCAGTGGAGATGGCAGGAGCTTCAATTGCAGATCCCGCGCCAGCTCCAGCTCCCGGCGGAGGCGCTGCTGCTCCAGGTCCCGGGTCACCAGGCGCGCGTTGGCCAGGGCGGCACCGATCTGATTGGCGATGGCCGCCACCAGCTTGCGATCTCCGGAGGTGAACGCGTCTCCGCCGATGCGGTCCGTGAAATTGATCACGCCGATGGGTCGGGATGGTCCGCCCGGCGTGGCGTAGAGCACGGGCACCGAGAGATAGGCGTGCCCGCGGTAGGAGCGCCCTCCGCCGTCGGCGCTCTGATCGGCACCGGCCGCGGGGGGATTGAAAGAATGAATGCGCCCTTCCCGGAACACCCGGGCCGCAATGGACGATGGGTCGTCCACTTCGATGGGCTCGGCTTCGGACGGATTCATCCCCTGCGCGGCTACGATCCGGAGCACCTTGCCGCCCTCGTCAACCGCTAACAGGGTGGCCCGGCGGGCCCCGACCACGTCCGAGACTTCGCGCAGGATCCGCGCGGCCGCGTCGCTGAGCCGGATGGTGTGCCCCAGGACCTCACTGATCGTGTAGATGAGATCGATTTCTTCGTACCGCTCGGACAGCTCGGCGGCGACCTGGCGGGTCTCTTCCTCGGACTCGTACAGCGCGCCGACGATTTTCGCGAGCGCCGCCGCGCTCACCCGACTGCGCCCTTTCGCCAGAACTTCGAGCCAGGTGTCCACGACCCCCGGCACCCGCGTCAGCTTCCGACGGACACCGCCCACTGGACGCTCGCCGGTGAATACACGCAGCTTCACCCCGGCCACTGCACCCAGGGCGGCGAGGGCCCGCTCGAGGCGGGTCAACCCGCCCGCAGCGTCAGGCAGACGGCGTTTCCTTTGGCGTTGAAGTCGACGGCGTCCACAAGGTGGCGGATCACGAAGAGCCCGCGGCCGGCCTCCCGCTCCACCGCGTCGGGCGCGGTGGGATCGGCCACGAGGGACGGGTCGAACCCCTCACCCGCGTCGATGACGGTGACCCGGATGGCCTCGCGACGGGCTTCCACCCGCACCTCGACCTGCTTGGTGGGGTCCTCCCGGTTGCCGTAGGTGATGGCGTTGGCGAGCGCCTCGGCCAGGACGGTGCGGAGATTGAACTGCACCCGGCGGGGAGAGAGGATGCCGGTGGGGGTGTGCTCCGCGACCAGCTCGACCGCTTCCGCCACGAGCGCGAGATCGGACGGGACGTGGAGCACCAGCTCCACATCCCCCGCGTGCCCCCCGCGCCCCCGTCGAATGCCGATCGACACCCGCGTCATGGCCGGGTCAGAACGCGGTGAGGGCTTCGGCGGGTGTCTTGGCGATGGTGAAGAGCGTGTCGAGCTTGGTCAGCTCGAAGAGCGTCTGGAGATCCTCGTTGAGCCCCGCCAGGCGGAGGTCCCCGCCCTGCTCCCGGATCTTCTTGGAGAGCGAGACCAGCACACCCAGGCCCGAGGAGTCGATGTAGCCCGTGGAGGTGAAGTCGATGACGAACTTCCGCCCACCGCCCTCCAGGGACTCGAACCTTCTGCTTCAATTCCTGCCGGTTGCCGACGATGAGCTGGCCGTCGACGCCCACCACTACGACGCCCTTGGCGTCCTTCTTGAGGCTGAAGGTCATACCATTAACTCCCCGAAAGTGATTTGAACTTCTTCTTCAGGGCTTTCTGAACCACGGGGTCCACCAGCGCCGACACGTCTCCGCCGAAGCGGGCGACTTCCCGCACCAGGCTCGAGCTCAGGTAGGTCAGGTCGAACGCCGGCACCAGGAACACCGTCTCGAGCGTCGGGGCCAGGGTCCGGTTCATCAAGGCCATCTGGAACTCATACTCGAAGTCCGACACCGCGCGTAAACCCCGGATCAACATGGTCGCGCCCACCTGCTTCGCGAAATCGACCAGGAGTCCTTCGAACGACCGTACTTCGACGCTCGGCAGCTGTACCGTCTCCCGAATCAAGGCCACCCGCTCCTCCAATGTAAAGAGCGGCTGCTTGGAAACGTTCACCGCCACCGCCACCACCACCCGGTCCGAGAACGCCAGGGACCGGCGGATCAGGTCCGCGTGGCCCTTGGTGACGGGGTCGAAAGAGCCGGGGTACACCGCGATCCGGGTCATCGTCACGCGTAGAGGAAGGTGATGGCCGTGTCGCCGTACCGGCGGCTGTCGTCACCCTCCACCGGGGTGTCGGCCGAGTGCTCCACCGCAAAGATGCGCGCGAAAGGGGCCGCGCGGAACTGCGCCGCGAGGCGCCCGGCTGCGGGATGGGCGTACGGAGGGTCCGCGAACGCGACGTCGTATTGCCCGGGCAACAGGCGCTCCACGAACCGCACGGCGTCGCCGCGATGCACCGTCACCCGGTCTGCCACGCCCAGCGCCTCGATGTTCGCACGCAGCGCCTCGAGCGCGGGCCGGGCCCGTTCGACGAAGTCGGCGCTCGTGGCGCCGCGCGACAGGGCTTCGAGCCCCAGCGCGCCCGAGCCGGCGAACAGGTCGAGCACCCGCGCGCCCGGCACCGAGCCCTGCAGAATGTTGAACCAGGCCTCGCGCACCCGTCCCGAGGTGGGGCGCGTGCGATCGCCGACGGGGGTCTTGAGCCGGCGCCGGCGGAACTCCCCCGCCACGATCTCGATCACGCCGCCGCCGGAGCAATGGACGCGACCCGCGCCTGCAGAGTGGCGCGTCCGTGCCACTCGTCCCGCTCCAGCCGGAAGGCGACATCCAGTGGCCGGGTGAGCCACGCATCGGGTACCAGATCAGCCCAGCGGAAGCCGATGGCGGGGAGCGCGCCCGAGGCGTCTTCCAGCGTGAACTTCAGGTGATTGTTGCCCACGCGCCGGGCGTCGAGGGCCCGCGCGCCCCGCACGCCGAACACCGGCGCCGGGTTGCCCGCGCCGCACGGCTCCAGATAGCGCATGAGGCGCTCCAGATCGTCGCTCACGGAGCCGAGAGGAAGCTCGAGATCTACGCGTTGAGCGGGAACGAGGTCCTCGGGACCGAGTTTCGCCGCCGCGGCGGCGAGGAAGCCGGTGCGGAACTCTTCGAATCGCTCGCGCCTGATGGTGAGCCCCGCCGCCATGGTATGTCCGCCGTAGCGCTCGAGGCACGCGCCCACCTGGTGCAGCGCTTCATGCAGATCGAACCCGGCGATGCTCCGTCCGGACCCCTTCCCCAGATCCTTGTCCCACCCGATGAGGAAGGTGGGACGCCCGTAGCGCTCCACCAGACGGGAGGCGACGATGCCGATGACTCCGGGGTGCCAGTCGTCCGCCGCGAGCACCAGGCCGCAGTCTTCGGGCTTGATGGTCTTCGCGGCCAGGTCGATGGCCTCTTCGAGAATCCGCTGATCCATCTCCTGGCGCCGGGCGTTCAAGGTCTCGAGCTGCCGGGCCAGCGCGCCGGCCTCGACGGGATCGTCGGTGAGCAGCAGGCGGAGGCCGTCATTCGCGTCGCCGATGCGGCCGGCGGCATTGAGCCGGGGCGCCAGGATGAACCCGACCTGCCCCGCGCGAATCGGCTGACCCGAAAGCCCCGCGGCCTCGACCAGCGCCCGCAAGCCGGTCCACCGGGAATCCGAGAGCATCTTGAGGCCGTGCCGGACCAGGATCCGGTTCTCCCCCGTGAGGGGCACGACGTCGGCGACGGTGGCGAGCGCCACGAAGTCCAGGAAGTGGAGCGGCAAGTTCGGCGACAGTCCCAGCACCGGCACGAGCGCCTGCACCAGCTTGAACGCGACCCCCGCGCCGCAGAGCGTCTTGTCCACGGACGGACAACCGGGCTGCTGGGGATCGAGCACCGCGTCGGCGTCCGGAAGCGAATCGCCGGGCAGGTGGTGATCGGTGACGATCACCTGGTGGCCGGCCGCGCGCGCGCGGGCCACCGCGTCCACCGCGGTGATGCCGCAGTCGCAGGTGATGATGAGCCGGGCGCCCACGCGTTCCGCCTGGGCCAGGCCGGCGGGGCCGAAGTCGTAGCCGTCCCGGAGGCGATGGGGCACGAACGCGTGGGCCACGCCGCCCGCCGCGCGCAGGGCCCGCGTGAGCATGGACGCGGCGCACTGACCGTCCACGTCGTAGTCGCCATGGACCAGGATGGGCGCGCCGTCGCGAACGGCCTGCGCCACCAGCTCCACCGCGCGCCGCATGCCGGTCCACTCGAGCGGATCGGAGAGCCGCTCCAGCTCGGGGCGCAGGAACGCCTTGGCGCTGTCGGGCTGGCCCAGGCCGCGCTGAATGAGCAGGGCCGCGAGCGGCTCAGGAATGGTGAGGGCCGCCGACAGGTCGCGAATGGCCATCGCGTCCGGAGGGGCGGCGAGGGCCCACTTGGAAGGAATCATTCCGCCACGTAGAGCAGCACGCCGCAGGCCTCGCATCCCTCGATGGTGGCGCCCCGTTGGATCAGCACCTTCCGCTGGGTGGGCACCGCGGTGAAGCAGTGACCGCACGATCCCCCGCGGAGCGGATAGACGGCCACCGGGGCCTTTCCTTTCCGGATCTTTTCGTATTTCACGAGCAGCCCGGCCTGTACGTTCTTAGTCGCGCTTTCCCGCCCCACCACCGCTTCCTCCCGCTGCGCGATAATCGCCTGGCGCTTGCCCTCGAGCATTTCCCGGTCCACCCGTTGGGCGTCCCGCACGTCCTCGACGGCCTTTTCGGCCTCGGCGGCCCGCATTTCCGCCTCGGTCACCGCGTCCCCGGACCTCAAGAATTCGACTTCTTCCTTGGCGATCACCGAGCGCGCCAGATCGAGCTCGGCCATCAGGGTCTGAGCCTCTTTGGCGCCTTTGACCCATTCGAGCCGCTGTCGCCGCGCCTCCTGCATCCCCCGATAGCTCGCGATCTTGCCCTCGAGCTCGCCGCGCCGTCCTTGCGCGTCGTCAATCCCGCGTCGGGCGGCTTCGAGCTTCCGCTCGACCGCCGCCAGGGCCTCGTCGAGCTTGGCGACCTCCGGCTGGAGCGCGGCCAGAGCCTCCTCGGTGGCGCGAACGGCTTCATCCTTCTGCTGCAGTGTCAACAGCGCTTCAAGATCCGGGTGCACCCTTCCTCCTCGCGGCGATCTTGTACGTAGGGGACTTCGCGTTCCGCTCTGCGGTCAGCTGCTGCTTCTTCACGATCAGGGCCCGCTGTTCCTCGGGACCGGCCACCGACATGGCGCGATCGATGGACTCGATCCGCCGGTCCAGGCCGCG
>DATMOQ010000221.1:0-3780 GCA_035568195.1 Gemmatimonadales bacterium | reverse complement strand
CTTCGGCCTGTCGGGCACGGGCAAGACCACCCTCTCCGCCGATCCGGAGCGCGGGCTGATCGGAGACGACGAACACGGCTGGAGCAACCGGGGGGTCTTCAATTTCGAGGGCGGGTGCTACGCCAAGGTCATCCGCCTCTCCCGGGAAGGTGAGCCCGAGATCTTCCAGACCACCCGGATGTTCGGCACGGTGCTCGAGAACGTCGTGGTGGATCCGGAGACCCGCAAAGTCGATCTCGACTCGGCCGCGATCACCGAGAACACGCGGTCCTCGTATCCCATTCACTACATCCCGAAACACGTGGCCGGAGGCCAGGGCGGCCACCCGTCGCACATCGTGTTCCTCACGTGCGATGCCTTCGGCGTGATGCCGCCGATCGCCCGGCTCACACCGGCCCAGACGATGTATCACTTCCTGTCCGGGTACACGGCCAAGGTCGCGGGGACCGAACGGGGCGTGACCGAGCCGAAGGAAACCTTCTCGGCGTGCTTCGGCGCGCCCTTCCTGCCGCTGCATCCCAACACCTACGCCCAGCTGCTGGGGGAGAAGATCGCGGCCCACGGCGTACAGTGCTGGCTGGTGAACACGGGGTGGACCGGCGGCGGCTTCGGCACCGGACAGCGGATGCGGCTGGCCCACACCCGGGCCATGGTGCGCGCCGCGCTCGCCGGTAAGCTCGACAAGGTGGCGAACAGCCCGGAGCCGGTGTTCGGCCTCGCCGTGCCGCAGCACGTTCCGGGCGTGCCCGACGACGTCCTCTTCCCCCGCAACACCTGGAGCGACACCGCGGCGTACGACGCGATGGCGGCCAAGCTCGCCGGGCTCTTCAAGACCAACTTCACGCAGTTCCAGGATCAGGTGCCCGCGGCGGTTCGGGAGGCCGGCCCGCGGCTTTGACCTCCTTCTCGTCGGGGCCGCTCGAGGTCGTTCGCGACCCGCTCTGGAATAACATCCGCCTCGAGCCGGACGCCCTGACGGTGGTCGACACCGCGGCGGTCCAGCGCCTCCGCTACGTCCGGCAGCTGGGCCACGCGTTCCTGGTCTACCCCGGCGCGACCCACACCCGCTTCGAGCACTGCCTGGGCGCCTATCATCTCGCCCGGCGGGCGCTGGAACACCTGTCCCAGGGGGACGTCCACGTCCCCGCCGCCGATGCGCGGGCCGTCCGGCTGGCCGCCCTCCTGCACGACATCGGCCACTACCCGTTCTCCCACGCGCTCGAGGAAGCGGGGCTGCCGCGCCACGAGACGCTGGCCCGCCGCCACCTCACCACGGGCCCCCTCGGGGAGGCGCTGGTGCATATGGGCGCGGATCCGGAGATGCTGCTGGGACTCATTCAGGGGCGGGCCACCGCGCCCCTGGCGGGCCTGGTGGCCGGCTCGCTCGACGTGGACAAGCTCGACTATCTGTCGCGGGACGCGTGGATGTGCGGGGTTCCGTACGGAGTCGTGGACGTGGACCGCCTCCTGTCGTCCCTGACGCTCGTCGAGCGCCAGGGCCGGCCCACGCTCGCCCTGCACGAGAAGGGTCTGGCCGCGCTCGAGTCCCTGCTGTTCGCGAAGTACCAGATGTACCGCAACGTCTACTGGCATCACGCCGTCCGCTCGGCCACGGTGATGTTCAAGCGGCTGGTCTTGGACGCCATCGCCGCCGGCCGGCTGACGCCCGAGGGCGTGGCGGACGCCACTGACGACGGCCTGATTTACGACCTCTCCGGCACCGACCCCGCCGGCCTGGCGCAGGCGCTCCGCGAACGCCGCCTGGCCAAGCGGGCCCTCGACCTGCCGGCCACCGATCTCCCCATCCCCGCGGACTGGTCCGCGAACGACCCCGACCTGGTGACCCGGGTGGAGAACCAGCTCGCCCGGGAGCTCAAGCTCGAGCCCGGCGAGCTGTTCATCGATTTCCCCGCCAAGCCGGAGATGCTCGATCTCCACCTGCCCCTGGTGACGCGGGACGGATCGGTGGTGGAGCTCTCGGGACCGGCAGCGGGAGAACGGCTGGGGCTTCCACGCGTATCGGCGGAGCTGGTGCGGTCGGCGCGGCGGCTGCGGGTGTTCGTCCGCCGGCCCCGGACCGTGCCCGAGCGGGCGGTGGTGAATCTGGTGACGCTGCCGGGGGGCGAGGTGGCGTCGCGCCTGGCCGGCGGCCGCCCCCTGCTCTAGCGGACGCTCAGCCGGGGAGCGTGTTCTCTTCGGTGGGGCGGCCGGCCCCCGCCGAGTCCACCTGGTCGATGCGGACAATGATGGCCGTGATGTTGTCGAGCCCCCCATGCCGGTTCGCTTCGTCGATCAAGAGATCGACCTGTTCCTGCGGCATCCGGCCGTTCTTCATTATTTCCGCCAGCTGCGGATCCTCGAGCATTCCGGTCAACCCGTCCGACGCGAGCAGAAACAGATCGCGCTCACGCACGCTCCCCACATACACGTCGGGCATCACGTCGGCGTTGGCGCCCACGCATCGGGTGATGACGTTGCTGTAGGGGTGGGTGCGCGCCTGCTCGGGCGTCAGGTAGCCGGCATCGACCTGCTCCTGCACATACGAGTGGTCCTTGGTGACCTGGGTGAGCTTGCCGTCCCGGAGCAGGTAGGCCCGGCTGTCTCCGACCTGCCCGATCAGGAAGCGGCTGCCGTACAGCGTCAGCGCGGAGACGGTGGTGCCCATCCCCCGCTTGTCGTGCTCAGTGAGCGTCCGCTCGAAGATGGCGCCGTTGGCGGCACGGATGGAGAGCCGCATCCGCTCGGCCACCTGCTCGTCGTTCAGCCCCTGCAGGCTTCCCACCTCACGCGCGATGACCCGCACCGCCATCTCGCTGGCCACTTCGCCCGCCGCGTGCCCGCCCATCCCGTCGGCGACGATGAAGACGCCTTTGTCGGGCACCATGAGATAGTTGTCCTCATTCCCCGATCGGATGATGCCAACATCGGTCCGGCCCGCGCAGGTGATGTGCACGTGCGCCTAGCGGAGAATCCAGTAGAGCAGCGACGTGCCGCCGAGGATGAACAGGGCCGCGCTCGCACCGCATCCCTTGCCCTTCTTGGCGGGAACGGGGGGCGGCGGGACCGATCGCTTGACCGGCACCGGCGCCTGAGCCTTGGGAGCGGGTGCGGGCTTAAAAGCCTCAATAACCTTCGTGCCGCCGCCCTTGGCGGTCCCCATCGCGTCGTCGGTGGGCTCGAACACCACCTGGACGTCGCCGAAGCGGACCATGGCCCCGGGCGCGAGCGGCGCCTCCCCGCTCACCTTGTCACCATCCACAAACGTGCCGTTGGTGGACTCGAGATCCACGAGCATCCAGACGCCTTCGCGGCGCTGCAGCTTGGCGTGGGACGTGGAGACCGAGGCGTCGGGAATGACCAGATCGTTGTAGTCCGCCCGGCCGATGTTCAGGACCGGCGTCTTGATCTGATACCGCTGACCTCTGAGGGGGCCGGTCCGGAACAGGAAGTTCCCCATCGCGGGCGCGCCCTTGGCCGGGGGAGGCTGCGTCCGCTCCGCCGCCGCCATTCCAAAGCTCGTGTTCTGCAAACGTGGGGCCGCGCCGCTCGGGGGCGGAGTCGGGGGCACGGCCTGCGGCGTATTAGCGGCCGGCCCCGCGGGAGGGGGTGCGGGAGGAGTGGGCGGGGTGGCGGGCATCTGCGCCGCGTCGGCGTAGAATCGGAACTGTTCATCGCCGATTTTGATCACGTCGGCCCGCATCAGCACCCGCTGCCCTTCCACCTTCTGGTCGTTCACATACGTGCCATTGGTGCTCGAGTCCACCACCATGTAGCCCTTGG
>DATMOQ010000220.1:0-4231 GCA_035568195.1 Gemmatimonadales bacterium | reverse complement strand
GGCGTCTGACCGCGAGACCCATGCGCGGTCTGGTCTGGGGCGCGGGCGCCATCGGCGGGACCCTGGGCGCGTACCTCGCGCGCGCCGGCCACGACGTCACGCTGGTCGATACCGTCGCCGATCACGTCGCCGCCATCAACGGTGCCGGCCTCCGCATCTCCGGGCCCATAGCGCAATTCACCGTGAAGCTGCCCGCCTTCACCCCCGCTGCGCTGCGCGGGACCTGGGACACCGTCATGCTCGCGACCAAGGCGCATCACACCGAGGCCGCGGTCCGCGCGTTGGTCCCGCATCTGACGCCCGCGGGCTGCGTCGTCTCCGTTCAGAACGGCCTCAACGAGCTGGCCATCGCCGACGTCATCGGCGAGGGGCGCACCGTGGGCGCGTTCGTGAACTTCGGCGCCGATTACCTGGAACCGGGCCTCCTCCTGTACGGCGGCCGCGGCACGGTGATGGTCGGTGAGGCGTTCGGCGCGGAGCGCGTGACCCCGCGGGTGCTCGCCATCCGGGACGTCTGGCGGGACTTTGACGACCGCGCCACCGCCACACCGAACATCTGGGGCTACCTGTGGGGCAAGGAGGCCTACGGCGCCATGCTCTTCGCGACGGCGCTGACCAACGAGTCCATCGCCGATTGCCTGGCGCGCCCCGAATACCGCG
Organism: Gemmatimonadales bacterium; assembly: GCA_035568195.1. Classification (GTDB taxonomy): domain Bacteria; phylum Gemmatimonadota; class Gemmatimonadetes; order Gemmatimonadales; family GWC2-71-9; genus 40CM-2-70-7. The sequence goes on along the minus strand of DATMOQ010000220.1, from coordinate 3,571 downwards.
GACTCTTCATCGCGCTGGCCCGCGAGATGCTGGCCGTGGCGGAGGCACGGGGCGTCACACCCGAGGCGTTCGACGGCTTCGACCCCGCGGCGTATCTGCCCGGCGCCCCCGCCGGCGCGGCGGAGCGGTCCCTGGACGAGCTGGTCCGCCACAACCGGCGCTCGGCCAAGACCCACAGCGGCATCTGGCGCGATCTCGCGGTCCGCAAGCGGCCCACCGAAGTGGACGCGCAGCTCGGCATCGTCGTCTCGCTGGGCGCGGAAGCGGGCGTGCCGACGCCGCTGGCCTCGACCGTGGTGGAGCTCATTCACGACATCGAGCGCGGCGCCCGCCCGCAGTCGCTCGACACCCTGAATGCCCTCGCCTCCGTGATGCCCGGCCAGCCCGCGTCGTGAACATCGGCTTCAAGGGCAAGACCGTCATCGTCACGGGCGCCGCGCACGGCTTCGGCCGGGCGATCAGCCTCGCGTTCGCCGAGCGGGGCGCGAGCGTCTGGGCGTGCGACGTGGTCGAGGACGAGCTGAATGAGACCCGCCGGCTCTGCCAGGCCGTAGGCGGCTCGTGCGCCGTGGGAATGGTGGATGTGCGGGACCGGGAGGCCGTAGGGCGGTTCGTGGCCGACGCCTCGCGCGGCGCGGGGTGCGTCCACGTCCTGGTAAACAACGCGGGGGGGGTGCTGGGGCAGGTGGGACGGCCACTCGAGGACGTCACGCCCGGAGAGTGGCAGGCCATCTTCGACGTGAACACGACCGGGGCGTTCTTCATGTCCCAGGCCGTGGCGCCGGGCATGAAAGCGAAGCGCTTCGGGCGCATCGTCAACATCTCGAGCGGCGCCGGGCTGGGCGTCAGTCTGACCGGCATCCAGGCCTACGCCTCAGCCAAAGCGGCCCAGATCGGGCTCACCCGGCAGCTGGCGCACGAGCTGGGGCCGTGGGGCATCACGGTCAACAACATCGCGCCCGGGTTCGTCCGGTCCAACCGGACCACCGAGGCGCAGTGGGCCGCATACGGCGATGAGGGGCAGAAGGCCCTCGTCGATCGGATCGCGCTCAAGCGCCTGGGTACGGTAGAAGACATCGCGTGGGGCGTGCTGTTCTTCGCGTCCGATCACGCCGGGTGGATCACGGGGCAGGTGCTCTCGATCGACGGCGGCAAGTGAGCGAGTTGGCATCAGTGCTCGCGCGCCTCGAGGCCGGGCACGACCGGATCCTGGCGGAGCTTATGGAATTCGCCCGGATCCCAAGCGTGAGCACCGACCCAGGGCGCGCGGCCGACCTCTCCGCCGCCGCCGCATGGGTCGCGGCGAAACTCGAAGCCGCCGGGCCCTTCACGGTGCGGAACATGCCCACGCCGGGCGCGAGCGTCGTCTACGCCGAGTGGCTCGGCCTCCCGGGCGCGCCGACGGCGCTGATCTACGGGCATTACGACGTGCAGCCGGAAGATCCGGTGGAGAAGTGGCACTCCCCGCCCTTTGAGCCCACGCTGCGCGATGGCCGTCTATACGCGCGCGGCGTGTCCGACGACAAAGGCCCCATGCTCATCCCGATCAAGGTCGCGGAAGCCTTCTTCGCCGATCGGAAGCGCTTGCCCATCAACGTCAAGTTCATGATCGAAGGCGAGGAGGAAGTCGGGAGCAGGAACCTCGAGGGGTTTGTCAGAGCGCACCGCGAGCTGCTCAAGGCCGACGTCGTGATCTCGGCGGATGGCGCGATGTGGCGCATCGACGAGCCGTCGTTGACCCTCGCGAACCGCGGGCTGGCGGCGCTGGAGCTGACTCTGATGGGGCCCGCGAAGGACCTGCATTCGGGGCGTCACGGCGGGAGTGTGGCGAACCCCCTGCATGCGATGGCGCGACTGATCGCGTCGCTCCACCAGCCCGATGGCCGCGTCGCCGTCGCCGGTTTCTATACCCAAGTCCGCGAGCTCGACGCCTCCGAACGCGCGGAGATCGCGGCGCTCCCCTTTGACGAGCGGAAGTACCTCGCACAGGTGGGCGCCTCGGCTGGTTGTGGGGAGCCGGGTTATTCGACCCTGGAACGCCAGTGGACCCGGCCCACGCTCGAGGTCAACGGGCTCTGGGGCGGCTACCAGGGACCGGGATCGAAGACCGTGGTGCCGAGCCAGGCGCACGCGAAGATCACGTGTCGCCTGGTGCCCGATCAGGAACCGGACGACATCACCAAGCTCGTGGTGCGCCACCTCGAGCAGCACATACCCCCAGGCACCCGCCTGACGATCGAGCCCTGCGGGCATGGCGCGAGGCCCGCCAGCATCCCCCGGAATCATCCGGTGCTGCGGGCCGCCCACGCCGCGCTCGAGGAGACATTCGGCGTGCGCCCGATCATGGTCCGGATGGGAGGCACCCTTCCGGTGGCGGAGATGTTCAAGCGGATTCTGGGACTCGACACCGTGTATTTCTCGTTCTCGACGGGGGACGAGGATTTCCATGCCCCCGACGAATTCTTCCGGGTCGAGCGTCTGCACCAGGGGCTCGCCGCGTGGGCGCGGCTGTGGGAGCGGCTCGGTACATGACGCTGCAGCAGGAGGAAGCGCGGGTCGAGGCGCAGAGCGCCTCGCTCAAGAAAGAGCTGGGCGTGCGCGATCTCGCGCTCACGCAGATCCTCTTCATTATCGGGCTCACCTGGATCGGCGTGGCCGGCAAGCTGGGCTCGTCGCACATCGTCATGTGGCTCCTGGCCATCGTGCTGTTCTACCTGCCGATGACCGCGGTGGTGATCTACTTGAACCAGCGGATGCCTCTCGAAGGGGGGCTGTATCAGTGGGCCAAGCTGGGCTTCAACCCGACGGTCGGCTTCCTGCTGGCCTGGAACCTGTGGCTGTACGTCGTGCTCTACAAGTCGGAGATCGGCCTGCAGTGCGCCACCTACCTGTCGTACGCCATCGGGCCCAGCGCCGCCTGGATGACGTCGAGCAGCTGGTTCGTCGGCCTCGCTTCGGCGGTGGTGCTTTCCCTGATGGCGGTCGCGGCCACGATCGGTCTGTCGGTGGGAAAGTGGGTGCACAACACGGGCGGCGTGTTCATGATCATCATCTTCGCCGTGCTGATCGTGCTGCCCCTCCTCGGACTCGCGACGGGCCATTTGAAGGAATACCATCCGTTCCGCGCCAGCCTGCCGGCGCCCTCGATGTTCAACCTGAACATTCTGGGGAAGCTGAGCTTCGGAGCGCTGGGGGGATTCGAGTACATCGCCATTCTGGCCGGCGAGACCAGGGCTCCCGCCAGCGCGGTGCGGCGCTCGGTGCTCATTGCCGCCCCCGTCATCGCCCTGATGTTCATCCTGGGCACCGCAACGGTGGTCGCGTATGTCCCGACGGCCGATATCGACCTCATCGGGCCCATGCCGCAGGTGTTGCGCGTGGGCCTGGGCCCGTTCGGTATTGCCGGGCCGCTGGTGGTGGGGGCGATCCTGATGACGCTCGCGATGCGAATCGCGCAGGTGAGCGTGAGCTTCACGGCCGTGACGCGGCTGCCGATGGTGGCCGGCTGGGACCGCTTGCTCCCGGCGACGTTCACGCGGTTGCATCCGGTGCACCGGACCCCGGTGAACTC